>CAZYDY010000281.1:0-3075 GCA_964646245.1 uncultured Sphaerobacteraceae bacterium | reverse complement strand
TAGCTTGCCGGATTGATCGGCTGGGCCATGACCTTGGTGACTTCCGGTAGTGGCGGCAGGAAGTGCTCATTGGAAGACAGCTTGAAGGGTTCCAGTCCGTCGATTTCGGCGGGCTGTTTGCCGGGTTTGTAGTCGGGGACCGAGGCTACAACGCCGCGGAAGAAGGATTCGCTGAGGTGGTGATGCATCGTGATCATGTTTCCTTTGGCTCTTTTCTCTATCAAACCCGTACGGAGGCTGGTTGTTCAACTGGTGCGACGCGCTTGATCGTGAATCCGGTGTATGCGTAGATGAGGTTGATCAGCGGAACCAGGAATGCAAAGAAGATAAATGGAATGAATTCCATCGGAGCCAAACCGAACACGCCGGAGGCAAATACGGCTGGCACGGACCAGGGGACGAGGTTGATGCCCACGGTTCCGGCGGCTTCTGCGGCACGGGTGAGATTGACCGGTGCCAGGCCCATCTTTCGATATGGTTCCACGAAAGCGCGGGCTGGCAGCAGGATGGACACATATTGCTCACCGGAGGCGAAGGCAACGGTGAATCCGGCGCCCAGCGATCCGGCGACCATTGAGCTTGGGCGTTTGATTCGTTTGATCATGGAGCCGACCAGCACTTTGAAGGCACCGGTTTCTTCCAGGATGCCGCCCAGCGCGGTGGCAATGATGACCAGTGCGATGGTGCCCAGCATGGAGTCGATGCCGCCGCGGGAGAGGAGTCCGTCGAGGAATTCGACACCGGTGGCCGAGACGAAGCCCGAGCTCATAGATTGCATGATGTCGGTGAGCGAGCTGCCTTGGATGACGAAGGCGGTCACGGCGCCCAGCAGGGAGATCATCAACAAGGTCAGGATGGCTGGCACGCGCAGCAGCATGAGGCCGATGGCTACGACCGGCACGATGAGCAACAGCGGGTGAATGAGGAACTGTGAGTCAAGGCCGCTCAGAAGCTGTTCGAGCTGACCGGTGTCAGTGCCGGAGTTTGCTGAGATCGAGCCGCCGATGAATGCGTAGATAATCAGGCTGATGACCAGGGCTGGGATGGTGTCCCAGAGCATGTGGCGAATGTGGTCAAACAATTTGACCCCACCCATGGCTGCGGCAAGGTTTGTGGTGTCCGAAAGTGGGGAGAGTTTATCGCCGAAGAAGGCGCCAGAGATGACGGCACCGGCAACCAGCGCTGGCGGGAAACCCATGCCTTCGCCGATGGCCATGAATGCAATACCCACGGTGGCGATCGTCGTCAATGAGGTACCAAGCACCAGCGACACGATGGCTGGCACTAGGCAGGCCAGGGGTAAGAAGATACTGGGGGAGATCGCGGTCAGCCCGTAGTAGATGATGGTCGGGATCAGCCCGCCTTCAATCCAGGTACCGATGATGGTGCCAATCAGAAACAGAATGAACACTGCCGGCAGTGCACGGCTAACCCCTTGGACAAGCGAGTGTTCCAGTTCCTGCCAGGTATAGCCCAAGGATTTGCCAACGATCACAGCGACGGCGACCGCGGTCATCAGCGGGATGAGCATGCCGATATCCCAGATGGTAATGGATACCAGGGCCATGATGACCAGGACGGCGATGGGTAACAGGGCTATGGGCACCGAGGGTAGTTTGCGAACCTGCATAGAAATCCTTACGTGGTAAAGCCAGGGTGACGGCTATGAGTGATCGGTCTACAGTGTGAAGACAATGTTTTGTGGCTGGTCAACGGGCTGGTGAGCCACGAGGATCGACACGCATGCTGGAGTTCGCCACGACACTGTTTGGGACATAGACCACATCGTGGCCAAATGCAGCAACTTGTGCAATCTACTTGGGGCAGTATTGGACAAAATGCTCGAGGAAACCGTGATCCGTGTCTCAAAGTGCCCAATACCCTGATGCGAATGTACGAGGGTGTTGCAGTTGACGCGACGTCATCCAGTAGAACGTAACTGTAGCCAAGAACCACGCAAGGGGATCCTATGGAATGGTCAATTCAGCAAGTAGTTGAAGCCACCGGGATCACGTCGCGTACCTTGCGCTACTACGACCAGATTGGCCTGCTGACCCCCAGTAGAACCGGCCATGGTGGGCTTCGCTACTACGATCAGGCCCGGCTCATTCGGTTGCAGCGAATCTTGTTGCTGCGAGATTTCGGGCTGCCACTGGCAGATATTGCCGAGGTCTTAGAGGGTGAAGCCAGCGATATCGAAGCGCTGCGTGATCACCGTGCACGCCTTCTGGTCGAAAAACAACGAATTGACACCCAGATGCGATCCGTGGAGACCACGATCGCAGCACTGGAGAAGGGAGAACCAATCATGCCGAAGAATATGTTTGAGGGATTTGATCACAAGAAATACGATGCCGAGGTGCGCGAGCGCTGGGGCGATGACGCCGCTGATCGGTCGAATGAATGGTGGTCGGAATTAGGAGCTGAAGGTCAACAGGCATTCAAGCAACGGGTCGAAGAGTTGAATGATGCCTGGGATCGGGTCATTGCTGCTGGTGTGACACCGGAATCTGAGCAGGCTCAACAGGTCGCGGCCGACCATGTGAACTGGCTCGGGGCGGCCGTTGGGCCGAAGGGTTTATCGAAGGAGATGGTGCAAGGCATCGTCCAGATGTATGTCGATGATGAGCGGTTTGCCGCGAACTACAACAGAGTCTCACCTGCCGGCCCGCAGTTCGTGCGAGATGCCGTGCACTACTGGGCAGAGCAACATTTTGAAGAGTAAATAAAACTCGTCTCCGGTACTTGTGACAGTACGGGAGACGAGTGCTTTAACAGCAGAATGGTATCCGATTAGTCGGGGGCTTTCCCGGTCGCGATGTTGATCAGCCGACGTGTGGCGTCGAACATGATCAAAACAATTAGCGCAAATGCGCCCCAGCCAACTGCATCTGGTTCCGTAGCCACTATGAGGAAGTGGACACCGATTGCCAGCAGCATTGCGGCTACTAAAAGCTCCATAGAAACCATGAACATACCGAGCTCTGAAGGTTCTCTCGGATGATCCGAGAGCTTCCGATATCGAGGTAGAGCAAATCTATGAGGACTCATGACGATATTCTCCTCTCACGCCTG
>CAZYDY010000280.1:0-3079 GCA_964646245.1 uncultured Sphaerobacteraceae bacterium | reverse complement strand
GAAGTCGAGCTCGTGCTGTATCGTGTCGCGCAAGAAGCCCTGACAAATATGTGGAAGCACGCGCACGCAACGAAGGCGCGTGTCATCCTGAGTTCCAAGGCAGACGGCGTAGAGTTGATAGTGGACGATAACGGCCGTGGCTTCGACCCTGCAGGAGAAAATCCGAGCGATGGCCGTGGATTGGGCCTTGGGGTATTCGGAATGCAGGAGCGGGTTGACCTTGTCGGTGGTATTCTGGAGGTTGACGGGAATCGCAATCCGGGTACACGTGTTCGTGCGTGGATCCCTGCAGGCAATGGGTCATCCGCCCTTAGCGAGTAACCGGAGATCCGGTTGCGAACCGCGAGGCATATGGGAGGTTTCATGGAACAAGGTGTTATTCGGGTAGTTCTTGCAGACGATCACGGTGTTGTGCGTGCGGGATTGCGCGCGCTCCTGGAGAGCCAGCCAGATATCACCGTTGTGGGTGAAGCCGAAGATGGCCCCGGAGCTATCAGTGCGGTGAGCGAGCTCCACCCGCATGTGGTTGTGACTGACCTCTCCATGCCTGGTGGCGGTATGGAAGTTGTAAAGGAACTGACATCCCTCAACAATGCCGCCAAGGTATTGGTGCTCACGGTACACGCTGAAGAGCGTTATCTCTTGCCAGTGCTACAGGCTGGTGGCCTGGGTTACGTGCGCAAATCCAGCGCTCATACGGATTTGCTTAACGCAATTCGCACGGTTGCCCGCGGCGAAGTCTTCCTCGATCCCGCAGCAACCAAGACATTGCTCCGCGGATACCTGGGCCGAAGCGTTGATGGCCAGGAAATGGACATTGTAGAGGTGCTGTCCGAGCGCGAGCGTGAAGTGGTGAAGCTCACCGCGGAAGGGTATACCGCCCAACAGAGCGCAGATTTCCTCTCGCTTTCACCCAAGACAGTGGAAACATATCGGCATCGCGCCATGCAGAAACTGGGACTCACAAACCGGGCCGAGCTGGTACGTTACGCGCTTCGTGCAGGGTTGCTTTCTGACGAAGTGGTTTAGTTGACAGTATTCAGTTTTGGAAATTGTCAAACAATTCCCTACACGAACAATCAATGTTAGCTATGTTTCCCCGTCATCCAGAAGCTGCTTACGGTCGTAAACTAGATTACGAGACAATAGTGATGCGATTCACGATGTTGTCTCGTAGCAGAAAGTCTGGATGGAAAGCATGGCCACAAATATGACCCGCGTATCCGTACATCCCAAGTGGTTAGTTTTCGACGAGGATTGGCAAGCCCCTGAAGAAGGGAATTCGAACACCGATTCCGTTCGCTACCACGCGTTTATGCAGCTGATTCGCACAGCTGGAGCCCTCGACCGCGCTGCGACCGATGCACTTGTTGACCTGGAGTTGACCGCCGGCGCCTATGGTGCCCTGGTTGAGTTGGCTGAAGTTGGCGATGCAGGCATCGCTCCTTCGGAGCTCGCTCGTCGCCTCGCAGTCGCACGGCGCACTGCGACCCTGTATGTCGATATTCTTGCCCGCCACGGGTGGGCATCCCGAGAAGCACACCCGGAGGACCGCCGTATGGTTCTCGCCCGACTCACGCCCGAAGGGGTTGAGTTGTTGGAACGAGTAGGGCACGCCTATCAGCACAGGCTCTCGTTACTGCTCGGAGATATGAGTTCGTACCAGGCAGAGATGCTGCAGGAGCTCCTCTCCATGATCCCAACGGATCGGGAACCAGTCACTACCGACAGCTAACAGCTGGCGCCACGAACTACAAAGCCGGAGCAGGTAATACCTGCTCCGGCTTTTGCTTTGTCAGAATCCGCCGTTGAAATCGAAGTCGAGCCCGTTCAGTTCCGTACTTGGCATGAATAGCATCACAGTACGGGCCGGAACTTCAATAGTGTCTCCAGCCCTGGCTTTGAGCGATACAGAGCCATCGTCGCTCGCAGTGCTCAGCAGTGCCACCCAGTGGCTAAGTTCCTCACCACGCTCCACCAGCGGAAGTGTGAACTCTATCGGTTCTTCACCTGCATGGAAAATCAGGAAGACAGACGCTGGTTCAATGGGATTACCCATTGCGTCCATTTCCTGAATTGCGCCGCCATCCAGCCGCATACCCAGGGTGCGCAGGTCCGGGTGCGTCCAGTCGTCCGGTCCCATTTCCCAGCCTTCGTGGTGAAGCCAGGTGACATCCTTGAGCTCGCCTTCCTCCTGGGGCATCCCCTTGAAGAAGTACCGTCTGGTGAGCGCCGGATTGTTCTGCCGTATCTTGATCGCACGCCGTGTGAATTCGATCAGGTTGCGATCCTCTTCGGAGTGATCCCAGTCGAACCAGCTGATCTCGTTGTCCTGAGCGTACGCGTTGTTGTTTCCCTGCTGGGTCCGACCAAACTCATCGCCGCCGAGAAGCATGGGGGTCCCCTGGGAGAACATCAGTGTCGCCAGCATGTTCCGCTTCTGCTGGGATCGCAAGGCATTCACCTCGGGATCGTCTGTTTCACCCTCAACTCCATAGTTCGCGGAGATATTGTGATCGTGGCCGTCCTGGTTGTCCTCGCCATTTGCCGAGTTGTTCTTGCGGCTATACGTGACGAGATCGTGTAACGTGAAACCGTCGTGAGCAGTTACCAGGTTCACACTTGCATGCGGTTTGCGTCCGTTGTTTTGGAACACATCCGACGAGCCGGTCAGTCGATAACCCATCGCCGGCAGGATTGGTTGGGTGGTTTGCCAAAACGTGCGTACATCATCCCGGAAGCGATCGTTCCACTCGCTCCAAATCAACGGGAACTTGCCGAGTTGATACCCATCCGGGCCGGTATCCCACGGCTCCGCGATCAGCTTGACGGCAGATAGCACAGGGTCGGTCGATATGGCATCAAAGAAGCCGCCGTGTTCGTCGAAATCCGGATATTCCCGTCCGAGCGTGACTGCAAGGTCGAAACGGAATCCATCAACGTGCATCTCATTGACCCAATAGCGCAACGAGTCCAGCACCATCCCCATTACCTGGGGGTGGCCCACGTTGAGTGTGTTACCTGTGCCGGTGAAATTCTCGTTCAGCCGCAAGTTCTCCGGATTGAGCTTGTAGTAGTG
>CAZYDY010000279.1:0-3083 GCA_964646245.1 uncultured Sphaerobacteraceae bacterium | reverse complement strand
CCCGGGGCCGTGGAACCTGGTGGGAAATAGCGGCGTGGTTCTATTCGCTCAGCATGGGCGCCGCCCTGGTGTATATGGGCGAGCACTATGTGATCGACATCATCGTCGGCGGGATGGTCACGACGTTCGCCTGGTACGCAACCAAACGTTGGATGGGCACGTTCTCAGATGACCTGGAACCCGTGACCATTAATCCAACCGAATATGGTCCTGCACCAGGCTCGTCAACCGCGTAGAACGAGAGTCTTCTACTTCAGGGCGGCCTCAAGCCAATCCTGGAACTCCGGGTGAAGTCGCCTGTAAACCTCATCGAAACCTGGCGTATCGAGTATCTCCCGGTATCGCAGCGATTCGGCGATGTCTGCTTTCAACACATCCGAATAACTATCCGGCTTCGCGAACCAGGCTTCCAGCACTCGACTCCAGCAGCAATTGAAGCGCTGAATCACGCCCTGCATCTGTTGTGCTGGCATGTCTCGAACAGCCGCTGGTGGCCAGTCCCCTACCCGTGCCGGCGGCCACATCTCTGGATCGAAGCCAGGGAAATCACCGAATCCAATCAGCTCGTTATCGGACACCGCGAGCACAACATGCCGAGGCGGAGAATAGAGTCCACGCTGGCCCAGGTCATCGACAGCAAGAACCGCCATAGGAATTGAAATCGCATCGGCATATGCCTTCGCCGGAACAGGGAACCTTGGCAGGCTACCGGGATGATGCGGTGGATTCGCTTCTGCATGCTGGTCAGCCAGGTGCATCAGGTCCTCAATGACAGCAGTACGATCAACGCCCGTACCCTCAAGGGAGTCATCAGCACTTGCTTCCATAAAAGGCACGGTGACGGTCTCGCCAGTTGCCCGACGAATTTCCAGTATCTCCTGCATGTCTCCGGATTCAGTGGCACGCATGGTTTGGGAGACCGTTTGCCAGGCACCGTCTGGTCCGAAATTGGCATAAATCCAGGCGGCTTGCTCAACATCCGATTCGATATACACCACAGGGTGGAGCTGATCTGTCATTCCGTTTCCTCGATTTTCAATGCTTCCTGACGCTCGCGGTTCTCGGCGCCGACTTCGTAGGCGAAGTTGAGATCGTTAGCAAACTCGTCCGCAGTCGGGATCTGGTTGCGACCCTTAATCGGCCGTGCCACCCGAATATGACCGGCACTCGGTGAGTACTCCACCTGCACCCAGTCCGTTTCCAGAGGCTGAATCCGCGCGATGTCCTCAGCCGTCCAGGTCTCCAACCACGTTCGCATCTCGGGAGATTCCGTCACGATCTCGATCTCTTCTGCCGGATCTTTCTTCTTGGGATTCGGGCGGGAGTACACGAAGTTCCATCCCTCGCCGCCGGCGGAGTCAATCAAATCGCTCTGCCAAAGGGTGACCGTACCGGCCGCAGCGTTGGCCATCCGGCCCTGCACGAGGGTGTCCTTCCACTTACCCTTCACCTCCGCTTCGTCCACGTCGGCTTCACCTTCCGTAAGTTCAGCCAGCGGGGCAAGCAGGCGTGCCACATCGGCCTTGGCACGGCGAGTGAAATAGACGGCAAGATACGCGGTTCCGACGAGGGCGATAAGGATCACCAGGCACATGGCCAATCCGGTAGCTACATAGGGGTTCACGCGAGGCAATCTCCGTTGCTGATATTGGTATGGCGGCATGCATTCATGTGCCGGGCGCAATTGTACGGCAGAAGTCGAGAGAGAGTGCAGCAGGGCTTCAATATCACTATCAGAACTGGCGGCTCGATTGCCACTATCGTGCTACCATTTTTGCTGACGCATTCGCTCTGAGCGTAGTAGCGAAACCGTCTCCTCACTCAGGTTTCAAGGGAGATTGCCACATGGCCGTAGAGCCGTTGATCTATGAACTCAGCAAGCCGGGACGACGAGGTGTTCGATTCCCGCAATCCGATGCTCCTGCGGCGGAGTTCCCCTCCGAAATGCGGCGCGAATCGCTGGAATGGCCAGAAGTCAGCGAGATCGATGTAATCCGCCACTTCACGCGCCTGAGCCAGAAGAACCATGCAATTGACATTGCGATGTACCCGCTTGGTTCCTGCACCATGAAGTACAACCCGAAGATCAACGAAGCCGTGGCCCGGCTTCCTGGCTTCGCGAACATCCATCCATACCAGCCAGCCGATACCGTGCAGGGCGCACTGGAGCTGATGTACGAGTTGCAGGAAATCCTGGCAGAGATCGCCGGATTCCACGCCGTAACGTTGCAGCCCGCTGCGGGTGCTCATGGCGAGCTCACCGGCTGCCTCATCATCGATGCCTATCACAAGGAGCGTGGAGATACAGCTCGCACCAAGATGCTGATCCCCGACTCCGCTCACGGCACCAATCCGGCGACTGCGCGCATGGCCGGCTTCGAGATCGTCAGCCTGCCATCCGACGACCGCGGCAATGTCGATATCGAGAAGTTCAAGGAACTGCTCGGTCCGGATATCGCCGGTATGATGATCACCAATCCGAACACGCTTGGTCTTTGGGACGAGCATATCCAGGAACTGGTGAAGCTTGTGCACGAATGCGGCGGCCTCGTATACAACGACGGTGCCAACTTCAACGCCATTCTCGGAATCGCCAAGCCAGGCGACCTGGGCGTGGATATCATGCACTACAACCTGCACAAGACCTTCAGCACGCCGCATGGTGGCGGTGGCCCTGGATCTGGGCCGGTGGGCGTTCGCAAGGGACTGGAAGACTACCTCCCTGCCCCGCGTGTCGGAAAAGATGGCGATGCCTATATCTGGATGGATCCGCCGAAATCGATCGGTCGGCTCCACAGCTTCAACGGCAACTTCGGCATGTTCGTGCGCGCATACACATACATTCGTATGCACGGAGCCGAAGGCCTGCGCCTCATCAGTGAGGACGCCGTACTCGCGGCCAACTACCTGATGGCCCGATTGCAGGATCGCTACGATGTCCACTACCCGCGAACCTGCATGCACGAGTTTGTGGTGAACGGCACCCGCCAGAAGAAGCAGGGTGTGCGCACGCTTGATATCGCGAAGCGACTGCTCGACTTCGGCATCCACCCGCCAACCACCTACTTCCCGCTGATCGTGCC
>CAZYDY010000278.1:0-3117 GCA_964646245.1 uncultured Sphaerobacteraceae bacterium | reverse complement strand
CCACCGATTTCCAGGAGTACCTGTGCGATGCCGTACCCGGCGATGACCGTACCCGTGAGAATAAGCACCGTCCCAACCCAACTCCGATACAGGGGTCGCCGCAGTACGAGCCGCGCACTCACCAGGAACAGGATTGGTCCGATGATCACGGTCCGAACTTCGCGTAGCGATTCCGTCATATGATCCGGCGAGGCGAGGTTCATCAGTGAAACTCCGGTCGCCAGGATGAGCATGATCACCGGAACCACCACCTGGGCGGGGGTGAACAAATCGCCCAAATGTTTCCACCCGGATCGAATCGAAACAAGGAGGAGATTTATCGCAATGCCAATGGTGCTTGTAACGATGGCAAGTTCCAGTAACGAGAACTCTCCGCGAGGCATCGGGTTGAGGTGATGCATCGTCGGAACAGCCATTATCACCGCCGCTAATCCCGCAGCAGGTGAAACGGCGCTAACCGCAATCGCCGCGATAACCAGGGCCAGGCCCGCTACCAATTCCGCGCCGACCCCGTGCCACACCAACAGGCCGATAACCAGCATCAACAATGAACACGTGATGGCGATCAGCATTGGAAATCGTTCACTGGTTCGTTGCGAGGTCATCGGTAACGCTCCGGAACCCAATCAGGCATGCGTGGCAGTTCGGGCGTGTTCACGTTCTCCCATCGGGTGAGGTGTCCCGCGCGAATTGCAACAAGATAAATGAACGAGCGTAGCCCAAGCAGGAGTACCAACACACCAGATGCGGTGACCATGATTATTGGCCAAATGAATGGCGGCTGACGCTCGACAACCATGCCGCCAAGTGTAAGCTGTCCCGGCTCTGCCAGTGTAATTGTCACCAGGTGAATATCGTCCTCAAGGTTCGAGAACAAACGTCTTGGCAAATCGTTGGTCCCGTACTGATCAAAGTAGCTCCAGTTGCCATCCTCAACACCGCCGTCCACTACTTCTCCATCGAGTTCGACGCGTACGTCTCCCGAGAGTGGGCCAGTACGAATGTATGAGATGAGCCCGGTACCCTGGAACTCAAATGTCACGCTGGCGCCGGTTTGGCCAGTGGTTCGGAACGTTCGGCCTTCAAGATGCTGGTCAGCCCAGGTACCGGAGTACTCCAGGGAATCCGCGTCCATGGGTGTGAAGCCGGTGTTCGCAATATCGGAGCGGCGAATCAGCATCGGATCATTGAGTCTTCTGAACAGCGGCGTGGACCGGCCTTCCGGTGCAGTTGCATACGACGCCTCAGGATCGCCAGGAAGGGTCGTGAACTTCCACTGCACCATCAAACCCATCCAGGGCCATTCACTCCATGCTCGCTGCAACCCTCGCACTACATACTCAGCCTGTTGCTCTCTCGAAACATTCTCCTCATCCGCACTCCAGCCGAACGTGGTCGCCCAGATTGGAGTCGTTTCGTCATTGTTTTCGACCATCAATTCACGGAAGAGAATCGCGCGCGAAAAGTTGAGCTTGTCTGCCTCCACACTGCGATCGTCAGGTGATGACTGGCCACCATCCAGGCGGATGGCAACAAGGTCAAAAATATCGATAGTGCCGGCATCGTAAAGACTCTGCAGGAACTCGAGGTCACCCATGCCTTCCGGCACATCGGATTCCATTGCGAGCTCTGGCAATACGATCTGTACCTCTGCGTTGCCGGAGCGCGCACTGTAGAACAAGGCCGATAGATATGGTCGGAAGCTTTCTCCGGTCGCCGGAACCCCTCCCCACCGACTCGCGAGATTCGGCATATGCCAAAACTGGACAAACCGAACGGTCCCAGAATAATGGGACGTGAGCTCGGTCGAGAACGGCGCCAGCATCTGCGGGTCAGATGGTGGCTGCACATCGCTCGGTATCATGGTGCCGGCCCAACTCCATTCAGGAGAATCGACAATCACCGCAATCACACCGATGCCATGGTCGTTCAACGCGTTGAAAATAGGGTCGTACTGTGACCAATCGAACTCGCCCTGGGTCGATTCAACGTCCGCCCAACTCACCTCATGACGAACAAATCCGTACCCGGACGTGGCCAACGTGCCCGCGACACTATCGATCTGATCCTGCGTGAGACCACGCATATCGACATTTGTGGAGAGCTCACGGCCGCTCGGCTGCACCACATATGGCATTACAGCGCCGCTCTCCACTCCCCGGTGCAGGTACATGTCCGTCACAGCCGCAAGAGTGACCATGGATATCGCGATCACGATCAGGACCGTCGACTCCAGCAGATGCGCAAGGTCACGGCGATTTTGCCGCAACTGGCGGAGCCACACGATGAAGCCGGCAACCTTGTAAGCCGCCATGGCTGCAAAGCCAATGGGTCGGGAAGGCCGCCTGCGTTCTCGTTGTGAATTGTCTACCTCTTCGGGCTCGAGAGGATACTGTCTCACTGATCAGCCACTTTCACAGGCACCTCAATAAGCCCGCAGCCGGGCAATGCTCCAGAGAGTATAAAGGAACCATTGAGCGGTTCCTTTACCTGCCGTATGCTGCTTGCAGAGATAGGCAAATCCCGCACAGGAGAATCCATGAACACAACAGCGAACCCAATCACCATCGACGATCTCGCAAAACTGGCGCAGGTTCACGATCCTCAGGCCCATGGTGATTCCATCGCCTGGGTGGTCACGAAGATCAACAAGGATGACGACACCTACACCAGCTCGATCTGGGTCGCTAACGCCGACGGCAGCAATGCCCGTCAGCTCACGAGCGGAACGTGGCGGGACACGAACCCGCGCTGGTCACCGGATGGTTCGCGCATCGCATTCACTTCGAACCGACCGCCGGCCATACCCGCCGTGAAGACCGACAAAGCAGAGGAAGACGCTGACGACGAGAAATCGGACAAAAAGAAGTCTGACAAAACAGAATCGAAATCTGAAAAACCCACGAAGCACCCGAACCAGATTTGGATGATCCGACTGGACGGTGGTGAGGCCCAGCAGGTGACGAATCGCCCCTACGGCGCATCCATCGGCAGTTGGAACTCCGAAGGCACATACCTCGCATTCAGCGCGCAGAGCGATGCTGAAGAGGACACAGCGCCCATGACGAATGGCGGAGTGGCCGATGAGCGCATCATCCGCGACCTCAGCTATCGATT
>CAZYDY010000277.1:0-3138 GCA_964646245.1 uncultured Sphaerobacteraceae bacterium | reverse complement strand
CGTACCATGTGCTCATTACACGAGCCCGTTCGGGTGAAGGAGGACTTCTCTATGTGGTGGCACGATTTGCTTTGGGGGATTTTCAACGGCTTTACCGGCTGGATTGTGGTAATCGCCCACATCTTCGGTTTTCTCGAGGGCCAGCCGCTCTACGATATCGCCCGCCAGGGTAACTGGTACGACGCCGGATTCCTGATCGGTGCAGGATCACCGCTGCTGGGGTTCTTCCGGCGAAAGTGATGCACTCATGCCCTATCTTCCAGGCCCGGGCAGCGAAGAGCCCGTCACTCAATGCGTATAGATAGTAGGGGAACAACAAAAGTAACGCAGTTGTAACCCTCGTCACACTCGCTCAGTACCAGGTAGTTCGGTTTCGGTCGCAGTATTCGGAGTTCCACGTATCACCCTGCCCGGGTTAAACCGGGCAATCCGGGCAAGGTGAATACGTGAGGTCTCTACTTGGGTCCGGCGATACCAATCGCCAGGCGATCCGGATCCAGGTGGGTCTGCGCGGCGCGCAGGATATCATCCTTCGTGATTGCGCTGATGATCTCCGGATAGCGCTCGATGTAATCCAGGCCCAGCCCGTATCGCTCAAGCGTCAACAGCAGGTCGGTCACACCACCCAGCGATTCCAGTCCGATCGGCAACGAGCCGATCATGTAGCTCTTCGCATCGGCAATTTCCTGGTCCGTTACAGGCTCTTCGCGGATTCGTCGCATCTCGGTCACAATGCCGTCGATCGCCTTATCCACGTTTCCCGGATCAACACCGGCACTCGCGCGCCACACACTATTCGCAATTCCGCCGCTTAGCTGGCTGTACACGTAGTACGCCATACCTTGTTTGTCTCGCACTTCGCCGCCAAGTCGACCCATCAGTCCGAGTTGTCCCAGAATCAGGTTCGCGACCTGCAAGGCGTAGTAATCATCATGCTCACGGGCCAGCGTCGGGTAGGCGATCGCGATATCCGACTGGCTTTTGCCTTCGATCTCTTTCACCAGGCGATCTGTGGCAGGGATCGGATCGACTTTCGGGGCCTCACGAGGCGTCGGCAGGGATTTCTCCCAGCTACCGAATACACGGGCGATACGTTCAACCACGTCGTCAAGATCGCGTACACCACCTGTGATGGCAATGGTGGTCACGTCCGGACCAAGCCACAGGTCGTGATAGGCAGCGAGGTCGTCCCGGGTCATTGCAGTAATGCTCTCACGCGTACCGCCGGCTCGAACCTGGTACGGATGGTCCTCAGGATAAAGCAGTTCAGTCATCGCCCGACCGGCCATCGTACGGGTATCCTGCTCCTGCTCCTCGATACCGGTAAGCGCCTGTGGACGAATCTTGTCCAGCTCTTCAGTCGGGAAGGTGGGATTGAAGATCACATCGCTGGCAATATCGAGGATCGCGTCGAGATCCTCCGTCAGTGAGTGCCAGCCGACATCAACGGATCCCCGACCTGCGCTCGCACCAAAGCTCGCGGCGAGTGTATCGATCTCGTCATTGAACTGCTCGAAAGTTCGATTCTCGGTACCGCGCGTCAGCATCGTTGCCATCATGCTCGGCAATCCGGGTGTTGTTTCACCCGTCGCCACATGGCCAGCACGCATCCGGATGGTGCCGTCGACAGCTCCATCATCCGGTCGAGGCTGCGCCAGCACAACGATACCGTTCGGAAGCACAGTTCGTACGAATCCCTGCGCGTTCGCTTCACCGATGCTATCTGCGAGGCTGGCGACTGCTGCCGGGGCTTCAGCCTCAACACCGCTCATGTCGAAAACGACCTCAGAGTCGCTCGGCAGCTGCCATCCAACAGTTCGCTGGTGCGGTACCAGGTACTCCTGAGCCACGCGCTGTACATCCTCCGGCGAAACGGCATTGAACTCGTCGGCGAAAGTATCGACACGCGCCGCGTTATCGAGAATCTCCATGTTGCCCAGCCAGAAGGCCTGGCCGGTCACGGTCTCGAGTGAGTAGACGTAGTTTGCTCGCATTTGTTTGCGGGCCTTCTCGAACTCTTCGGCTGTCGGTGGTTCGCTCTTCAGGCGCTCGAGCTCCGCCTCAATTGCTTCCTCGATCTTGGCTGGTTCAACACCCGGCAGTGCCGTGGCGGTGAAGCTCCACAGGCTTTCGCCCACCTCTGGATCGGCACTGGAGCTGATGTTTCGAGCAAGCCCGGTAGCGACCAGCGCGCGGTAGAGTCGGTTGGATCGTCCGCTACCAGCGCCTCCGCCCATACCCATCGCCTTGGCGCCGCTAAGGATTGCATCGGCCATCATAATCGCCGGAATATCCTCGTGACGGGCATTCGGCATCTTATAGCCCATCATCATGTAGGCAGCAGGGGAGGGGCGCTTCAGTGTTACGCGTCGCTCGGCAAATTGCGGTGGACCGTCCACCACCTTGCGGATATCACCGTCCGGATTCTGGATGCCGCCGAACGACTTCTCGATGCGCTCTGCGAGTTCATCAGCGTCGAAGTCACCGACTGCAGTGATGAAGGCGTTGTCCGGGCGATAGTAGTGCTGATAATGGCCGAACAGGTCATCTCGCGTCATCGTCTTCAGGTCTTGTTCGTAACCGATGACGCTGTGACCATAGGGTCCGCTCCTGAACGCCGCCCCGATGAACTCCTCGTAGAGGTGATACATAGGATTGTTCTCGGCGCCCTGGCGCTCACTGAGGATGACAGTACGCTCGCTCGCGACTTCCTCCTCGGGGAAAAGCGAGTTCACCATGCGATCGCTCTCAATACGCAAGCTGAGATCAAGCTCGCTCGCAGGGATCGTCTCGTAGTAGGCAGTCCAGTCGCTGCTGGTCATTGCGTTCAGGCTGCCACCAATGCGGCTAACCTCGCCGAAGATGGCTCCCTTTTCCAGGCTGGGTGTCCCCTTGAACTGCATATGTTCAACCCAGTGGCTGGCCCCGGTAATACCAGGAATTTCGTTGCGAGATCCCACTCGGTACCAGGTCCAGAAGCTGGCGACTGGAGCGTCATGTTTTTCTTGAAGGAAGAGGGTGAGGCCGTTGCTGAGGGTGATGGTTTTTCGAGGTGGTACGGGTGGCATTGAAACTCCGATTCGCTAGGTATGGATTGCTGAAACTCCAATCTTGTAAGTATAGGAAGGATCGTCAAGC
>CAZYDY010000276.1:0-3140 GCA_964646245.1 uncultured Sphaerobacteraceae bacterium | reverse complement strand
CCGAGTCCGGAATCGAATACGCCAATGGGCGCGTTACGATGCATGCTCATTCCGTTGGCAACCTCCAGCCGTGCAGCAGTTTCCAGGTGAGTGTATCCCACCATTTGCCATACCAGTCGTCGCTGTGAAATGCGAAGAGGTGCAGGTATTCGGCAGTGAAGCTCTCGGGACCTATCGGGCCATCGGCATGGATGAAGTCCCAGATTTCATCGAAGAACTCTTCGCGCATATCCGCCATGCTTAATGTCAGGTGAGCGCGGAAACCTTCCAGCGCGCCTTCGATTGGCGTGAAGTTGCACTCCGGATGCACAAGGGGAGCGATCTGCTCCCAGCCAGATTCGTGCAGCTTTTGTTGGGCCATATTGACCGAGCCATCGGCATTGTGATGAATATCCAGCGTGATACCACGCTTGCCGGATGGTCTGGCACCGGCATTGTGAACCGGGTAGGCAGTGTGTCCTTCGATGGCGCGGTCGAACGCCGCCACGATCTCGCTAACTGGCGCATCCGAGCGGAAGAACCCCTTGATGGTGGCGTGAGGCATAAAGACTCCGCCGCCGATCATGCCGTACTGGTGTTCAAGCAAACGATGAATCCTGATCTGCGCATCGCTCATTTCGCGGGACGGTCGCAGGTACCACCCAAATCGAATATCCGGATTCGCTTCAATCTCGAGGTTCTTGATCATCGGAGTCCTTGTGGGTTCACACGCCTCAAATTCGGCTTCATGTCGTGGAATTGTACAGCGGAATCGCTATGTCCAGCCGGCAGCGGCACGAGCAGCCCAGCGACCGTCCAGCACGTGAACGTCGATGGGGAAGCCGAAGCATTCACTCACCAAATCACTGGTCAATATCTCCGTCGACGGGCCGGATGCGAGCACGCTTCCTTCCTTAACCAACAGCACATGACTGGTCGACGCAGGCAACTCTTCCAGGTGATGGCTCACCATGACCGTCGGGAGCTCCGGATGGCTTTGGGTTATCTGATCGAACGATCTCAACAGGGCCTCACGAGCCGGGAAATCGAGGCCGGTGGCGGGTTCATCGAGCAACAGGAGTTCCGGGCTCTTGATGAGCGCACGTGCGATACGGATGCGTTGTCGTTCGCCGTGGCTGAGGTGACCGATCTCTTCATCGGCCAGGCGTCCGGCTCCGATGCTATCCAGCAGGTTTCGGGCTGCGGCGTAATCTTCATCACCCCAGTCATCCCAATGCGGCCACATGGTGTTGCGAATACCGGTGAGAACGGCCTCTACACCATGGAGCCAATCGAGCATGCGCAGAGAGGGATCGACACGGGCAATGCGCTTGCGCAGTTCACGCAGATCCGTGCGACCAAACGTTTCGCCCAGCAACGTCACCTCACCGGCGGTGGGATGACGCTCGCCCGCCAGGATGTTGAGGAGAGTCGTTTTGCCCGCTCCATTTGGCCCGATGATGGCCCAATGTTCGCCTGGTTGAATCTGCCAGGAGATATCGGAAAGGATCTGTTTCCCTTCTGGAGTGCGGATGGAAATGCCCTGGAGCGTGGCTACTGCAGTCACGATTATCACCTGCTACATGTGTTGAAAGAACCGACCAATAACAGCCGGTATGTACCTGTTCAGCGTACGGCAACTTCCCGGTGCTGACGAGAGGGGCCAAAACCTTGTAGGCATGGGCGTTAACAATCTGCAGGCCATAATGTATTTTGTTGACTTTATGTTTCAGACAGCATAGGATTTTGGAGTACTACACCGGCAAGAAGATGCTCGCGTGGGGCGTCCGCGTCCGGCTGTGCTTAGGAAAGGAAAGAGTCGGCATGTCCAAACTCTCTCACACACACGTTTCACGCCGTAAGGTGCTGAAGGGCGCTGCGGCGACAGGACTCGGGCTTGGTGCCGCGAGCTCTGTGTACCTGCCAACCGCATTCGGTCGTCAGGAGCCGGGCCAGGTCGTGTTCTGGACCACCCACTCCGGACTCGGATTCGAGGCCATGGAGCAAATCGGGGAAGCGTATAACGCGATGGACACGGGCCATACCGTGGAAATCATCCAGCGACCACCTTCCTCCTCGAACGAGACAGACTCCGCCGCCCTCATCACCGCTGTACGCAGTGGCGAAGGCCCGGACGTTTACCTGCTTGACCGCTTCATTGTCGGTGAGCGAGCTGCATCTGGCCTGCTGGAAAACATCACCCCGCTGATGGAAGCCGCTGGCGATAGCACTGATCTCACCGAAACATACGCTGGTTTCGCTGCAGAAGAAGCCCAGTACGATGGTGGCATTTACGCCCTGCCGTTCGATACTGACCTGCGCGCCCTCTTCTACAACGTGAAGATGCTTGAAGAAGCCGGTGCCGATATGGCTGCCTGGGACAAGGCCAATGGCCCAATGACCTGGGATTCCATCAGCGAACTGCTGCTCTCGCTTGACGTGGCAGATGACAATGGCGCCCTGACCCAGGCCGGATTCGTTCCGTACTTCAGCCAGGGCTGGCACTACACCTACGGCTTTGCCTTCGGTGGTGACTTCTTCGATTACGAGAACTGCGAAGTGACCCCGGATGCCGAGCTCAACCTGCAGGGCTACCAGTGGGTACAGGATTACTGTGAGGCCGCCGGCTTCCAGGAGCTGTACGACTTCCGCCAGCCGTCCTCCCGACCGGGTTCCTCGCCAACAGACAGCCCGTTCATTCAGGGTCGCCTCGGCGCCATGATCTCCGGCAACTGGGAGTTCGCAGGATTCAAGGAATACGCTCCGGATACCGAATACAACTTCACCTTCACCCCGGTACCGAACGAAGGCGACCCGTCCATCACATGGGCCGGTGGCTGGAGTACTGTGATTCCGGCTGGTGCCAAGAATCCGGAAGGCGCCTACGACTTCATGAAGTACATGACTGGTGCCGAAGGTCAGCGCACGTATGTTGAAATCAACAACAACCTGCCGACCAACCTCGAGTTGCTGAGCGATGTTGAGCTTCTGGGTGAGGACCTTGCATGGTTCGCCGAGCAGTTCGATACCACCCGTAACCGACCGGTACTGCCGGTAGGCGCTCGCTACTGGGATGAGATGACCGCTGCGTGGGAACTCATCTACACCGGCGAATCCTCCCCGGAGGATGCTATGGCAACCGCCAAGCAGAACACCATGGC
>CAZYDY010000275.1:0-3141 GCA_964646245.1 uncultured Sphaerobacteraceae bacterium | reverse complement strand
ACACCAGCTTCAATGATGTGATCGGGCGTCTCGAAATCCGGCTCACCTATTTGCATATGGATGACGGACTTCCCCTCGGCCTCCAGCGCCCGGGCTCGGGCCATCACCGCAAAAGCGGACTCGGTTCCAATCCGATGCATTCCATCGGCCAGACGAATAGGCATGGACGCTCCCCTCTTCTCGAGAATTTTGTGCACAAACGGTTCCCACGTAACTATAAGGTAGTGTATGATTCAGTCACGACCGGGCTACTGTATACACTAGACGAACCGGTCTGCTAAGCAATTGGTGTGGCCACCACGGAGGTGTGCTACCGTGCTTTGCTGTTTGGTATCCGACGTCTGGAGACTGCTCGCATGTCCGCCGAATCGCCACGCGCAGGAATCACTCCCCTGCATCCTATTGAACGCCGCAACCTGGGATCAGATGTGTATCGCATTTTGCGTGATCGCATTCTAAGCCAGGAATTGAAGGCCGGGGAGAAGCTCTCCGATCTTCGATTGAGTTCGGAGCTTGGCGTTAGCCGTACCCCGATCCGCGAAGCGCTTCATCAATTGGCCCAGGATGGCGTGGTCGTTGCCGAGCCAAACCGGGGATTCTTCGTCGCCACCTTTACGCGCGGCGATCTCGAAGAAATCTTTGAACTCCGGCGCGTGCTGGAGCTTTATGCCATTGAGCGTCTCGGCGAAACGGATCATACAGAAGAACTCGAGCGCGCGAAGTTCGAACTTGAGCATGTTGAACGGCTCATCACTAACGCAACCACCGCAAAAGCCAAGGTCGAGGCCGGTGATGCATTCCTGAAAACAGATCGTGGCTTCCATAGCTGGCTGGTATCCACAGTGGGCAACAAGCGTATGAGCACGATTGTTGGCGGACTCTGGACACAAATAGCGATCTTCCAACAGGTTGAAGAGGAAATTCCGGAATGGATGCAGGTAGCAGTTGATCAACACCGCGAACTGCTCAACCGCCTCATTAAGGGCGATGTTGAAGGCGCAACAGAACTGATGTCTGACCATCTGGAAGACATGCGCCAGCTGGTGCTGGAGGACTTTGCGAACTAGTCCGTCACCCGGAGACCATCATGCAAACCACCACATTCGAGGATTTCCGGAATGTGTTGTCAACAGCGGCGGGCAATGCCTGCCGCTGCTCCCGTTCCGGGTTGGCGGCCACAATTGCGAAACTGGCAGATGGGGAAGTCGTCTGGTCTACCCCTGATATCACCGATGAGTGGCCAGGCTTACCAGATGATTTGATCACCGCAGGCGTCACGATCCGCACAGACAGCTCACCAGAAACCACCCGCGATCAACCCTGGGGCCTCACAACGGCGCGAGGCGCAATCGCCGAAACTGGCAGTGTTGTGCTTCAGGAGAACGAACTCAATCGCCGCAGTGTCAGCCTCATGACCAACAAGTTGATAGTGCTCTGCCCTCTTGACCAGCTTCTCCCCAGCCTTGATGATGCTGCCAAACTACTTCGAAACATCGCCAGTGATGGCTCCAGTTACGCCACGCTCGTCAGCGGTCCAAGCCGAACGGCAGATATCGAGCGCCAACTCACCATCGGCGTACAGGGGCCAGGCGAGCTTCACGTCATATTCGTAGAGGATTGACCATGCATCTCGTTCATATCGCACAAGATTCCAACGACGCTGACGCCCGCTTTTCACCTCGACTGGCTGTATTGGTGGAGGATTCTGTCGCCTATGTGACGAATCCGGCAGATCCTGCTGAGCATGCAGACCTCTTCAAAATGTCTCTGGAAGACCTGCGGACCTGGTGTACTCACGCGGTCGAACATGGAGAGCGCGTGCCCCTGGCTGACGTCCAGACGGTACCTGCTCCACCCCGGATGATCTGGGCAGCAGGCGTGACATACAAGCGCAGCCAGGAAGCTCGCATGGAGGAATCCAGCCAGGCAGACGTGTATGACCGCGTTTATGACGCGCCACGGCCCGAGCTTTTCCTCAAGTGCGCGACCGTTGCTTCTTCCAATGGAGACCCCATCACCATCCGCTCCGATTCCAACTGGGATGTGCCGGAGCCGGAACTGACGCTGGTGATCAATAACCAGAAGGAAATCGTCGCATTTGCGGTTGGCAACGATGTGAGTAGCCGCGATATTGAAGGCGAAAACCCACTCTACCTGCCTCAGGCAAAGATGTGGAATGGTAGTGCCAGCCTTGGCAGTGTATTTCGACTTAATACCGAAGGGTTTGATGCCCGTAGCCTTGAGATAACGCTTGAGATCAGGCGGGGCGAGAACATCGCCTTTCAGGGCGAAACAAATACCAGCCAGCTTCATCGAACCTTTGGTGACCTCGTCTACTGGTTGCACCGGGGGCAAGACTTTCCGCTGGGTGCATACCTCATGACAGGCACAGGAATTGTGCCTCCAGACGACTTCACGCTGGCCGCAGGCGACGAGGTAACAATCACGATCGCTCAGGTCGGGCAGCTGACGAATCGCGTTGCCTTGCTCAATGTCGAGACGAACACGCTGAGCGAGAGTTAATCAGCAGGGTCAGTGGGAGACCAATATGGCAAACATCTTCAATCCGGGCAACCTCACCAAAGCCAACCGCGGTGAAGCCGCGCTTGTCGATCTCACCATCACCCTGAATCCGGCGGATAACGTCGCTATTGCCCGTAATGCGCTGCTTCCACGGACTGTGCTGACAAGCGGTGAAGGCAAGATCACGGTGAAACGCATGGTTCCGCCTGGGCATAAGGTGGCTACCCGTGCCATTGCAAGTGGTGCAGAAATCATCCGATACGGGCAAGTGATCGGGCACGCCTCGGATGATATCGCTGCCGGCGATCACGTTCATTCCCACAATGTCGTCACCCACCAGGGAGAGCTGAGGCTCGAATACGACTTCTGCTCGAATGTTCAGCCGGTGGAGTACGTACCAGAAGCCGAGCGCCTCACGTTCAAGGGGTTCCGACGTGCTGACGGTCGCGTCGGCACGCGCAATTATCTCGGCATCGTAGCAAGTGTGAACTGTAGCTCCACAGCCACACAGCGAATCGTCGATCATTTCCGGAACAATCCGATCATGGAGCAGTACCCAAATGTCGATGGTGTGGTCGGGTTCCCCACCAAAGGTGGGTGCGGGGCACATCACGGCAG
>CAZYDY010000274.1:0-3144 GCA_964646245.1 uncultured Sphaerobacteraceae bacterium | reverse complement strand
GCGGCCCTGCTGCTCTGCCTCGCGACTGTGCTGCAAGCGATGCTGTACGCAATCGAGAAGGTAACGGCCCCCGCGCTTTCGACCGCAGTCCGCAACCTCGCAATCGTGTTGGTCACCGCGCTCTTCGGTGCACGTTGGGGCGTAGAGGCGATGGCCTGGGGTACCGTGCTCGGTGCGGTATTGATCATCCTGATCCAGATCCCGCCACTGATTCGCAATGGCATCCTGCCTGTGCCCGCTTTTGATTGGAAACACCCTGCGCTCAGGCAGATGGGATGGCTCTATATCCCGGTCTTTATTGGCCTGCTGTTCAACAGCGCGGCGGTGATTATCGATCGCGGCCTTGCCTGGGGAGCAGGGGAGAACGCGGTCGGTGCCATGCGCTACGCCACGACGTTGGTGCAACTCACGCTAGGGATCGTAGCTGCGGCGATTTCGCTCGCGGCGCTCCCGACGTTGGCCCGGCACTTCCAGCAAGGCGATTCCACTGCGTTTCGCGGCACGCTCGGCCGCGCGCTGACGATGGTGACCGTTCTCATCTTTCCGGCCACCTTTGCGTTGGCAACGCTTTCGGACCCGATTGCGCGATTGCTGTTTGGCTACGGCGCCACAACCGAAGTCGGTGTCGGTCAAATTTCATTGGCGTTGCTCGGGTATCTGCCCGGAACCCTCATGGCCGCGTACGACCAGGTGTTGATCTTCGCGTTTTACTCGCGACAAAACACAAAGCTGCCAGTCATCATCGGGGTCGCGGCAGTCTTTGTGTATTTCCTGTTCGCATTCTCATTGGTCGATCAGCTTGGCATGATGGGGCTGGTGTTGGCCAATTCGGCCCAGTTCATCTTCCATACCATTGTTATCTGGTGGTTTGGTCGCAGCGCATTCGGCTGGTCGCCCAATCCATCGCTGCGTCATTTGATTCCGCGTATCGGAGGTTCAGCATTAGCTGCTTCAGTTGTGGCCTGGCTCGCCTGGTACAACCTCGCCTGGTTGGCTGAACACGACCCCCTGATTCCACAAATCGGATGGAGGCTGGTACTGGTGGCCATTCCGGGCCTACTCTTCGTGGTCACCTACGTCACCATGGTGATTTGGCTTACACCAGATGTCATCCGCCAGATCAGCACGCTCATTCAGGACCGCCTGCCTGCCCGCTTCCGGCGATTTAGTATTTGAGTCCAACGCGGGATTCCGAGAGTCGCAAGGCCTCGTTCCACACCATGACTCCCGGAACATTGAACCGCTTGGCGAGCGTGGCGCAATCGGTCAGGCTGGGCAGCACGCCGATAACCCGGCTCTTCCAGACACGATCGCGAATCGCTACTTCCCCGAACTTCGTCGCAATGTTGCCGGCTTCGTGGGCGAGCTTCTGGAGTTGACCATCACGGATCATGGTCTCAATCGGGAACTCGGTTACCAGTACATCCTGCACAGCCTCGAGGGTATCCGGATCGGTTTCGATCGTCATGTTGTACGCGCCGAACGCATCGGGGCTTACGCTGAAGCTGGCATGCGTCACCGCGCCGCCAGCTGCGAGAATGCGTTGCTCTGAAATACGCAGGAAAAGCGGCTCAATGATTTCGAACGATGTGGTGATCACGATCACGTCAGGCATATCTGCTCCGTTGGATACGAGGGGTTCTCATCAGAACCAGACGCACTACAATATGGATTCAGGATACCCGCTGGCACCGTTGAGGGTGTAGGCAGGCCCGCAAGCGGAGTACGTTCATGCAGTTTCAAACCAACCGAACCACTGTTCGATCCCTCATTCCCCGCATGACGCAGATCGCGTTTGTGGTTGGCCTCTTCATTGGCATCCTGCTTGGGTGGGTTTTCAGTGGCGTTGTCGGCGCCGTGCTGCAGTTTGGCTTTGTAGCCATTGCACTGATTATCTTCCTTGGAGCAGCGTTGTTTTGGTGGAATACCCGACGCTCGTCCGAGCGTGAAGGGCCGAAGGTCTATACCTGGAGCACCACCGGGTTGCCAGAAACGCGGGAAGACCTCTTCCGCGATACCGGCATGCCGCGAGATGATCGCCGCGACCAGGACGTGATCGATCTCGAAGAGCTGCGCCGGGAGCGAGACAAATAGAACTCCTCGCGACACTTATCGGTGTGATGTTCGTAGTCGGTGTCCTCATCGGCTTCATCGGAGCCGGCGGCGCTGGCGTCATGGTGAGCATCCTCACGCTCGTGTTCGGTTTGTCGATTCACACTGCCGTAGGCACAGCCCTCGGGGCCATGCTCTTCACCACCGTTTCAGGCTCATACTCCCACTTCCGCGAAGGCAATGTGGTCATTAAGCCGGGTGTGATCCTGGGGCTGGGTGGAATGGTGGGCGCTGTTGCCGGTGCCGATTTGAGTCAGCTGATTCCGGAACACGTGCTCCAGCCCGCAGCCGGGTTTGCACTCTGGTTCCTCTCGTTCCTGGTGTGGTTCCGCATGATGCTCGGTACGCGCATCAAATCCGTACTGGAAGGCGAGGAATACACCATCAACCGCAAGCAGGGTGCAATCGGAGGCGGAGTCGGAATGCTGGGTGGCATGGCCTCCGCCTTCTTCGGCGTCGGTATGGCTCCATTTATCCAACTCGCACTCATGACCGTCATGCGGCTACCGCTCATCCAGGCGGTAGGAACCACCATGCTGGCACTGGTATTCATCAGCGGCAGCGGCAGCATCGCCTTGGCACGGCACGGCGATCTTTCCCTCATTCATATGATCGGTGTCACCATCGGAATGACCGCCGGATCATACGTTGGCGCCAAGTTCACCCGCCGGGCTCCGCTACGTTTACTGAAGTTCGCGGTAGTCGCAACGCCATTCGTTGGCGGGGCAACGTTGATATTTTTCTAGAACCTGTACACTTGTAACGTACGCATTCGGCCGGGTGCCGGATGTGAGGATAGATGTACTAACAGGAGTAATCACGTGGCAGCGTTCACCAAAGACGATGTCTACGAAGGCCTGAAGAACGTGTATGACCCCGAAATCGGAGTCAACATCGTCGACCTGGGCCTTGTGTACGACGCGGATATCGAAGAAGCCGGCGATGTGCTGGTCACAATGACGCTCACATCCCTCGGTTGCCCGCTGGGTCCGGTGATCATGCAGGAAGTTAACAACGCCCTCAAGGATCTCC
>CAZYDY010000273.1:0-3146 GCA_964646245.1 uncultured Sphaerobacteraceae bacterium | reverse complement strand
GCCCAGTCGAACCCGTTCTGGTTCGATCCATTCGCGGGAACGTCCACCGGTATCGTCTATCCCAAGCACATTCTCGAAGTCGAGGGCGCGCACGATACCTTTATCACCAACCCAATTGGTACAGGCCCATACGTGGTTGAGAGCTTCGTTCCGAACGACGAAGCCATCTACGTTGTAAACGAGCTGTATCGCGAGCCAAACAAACCGTTCTTCGATCGCGTTTACCTTAAGGGTGGTGGCGATGCCGCCGCTGCAGCCCGCGCCGTTCTGCAAACCGGTGAATTCCACTATGCGTGGAACATCGTGCTCGAGCCAGACATTCTGGCTCAAATGGAAGAAGCAGATGGTCCGGGTGAAATCCTCGCGGTGCCAGGCGTATCGGTATCGGTGGAGCGCATTAACCTCCAGTTCGCAGATCCGTGGACCGAGGTTGATGGACAGCGCTCCGAGATGAACACACCGCACCCGTTCCTCACAGATCCTGCCGTCCGCGAGGCGATGTACCTCGCCATCAATCGGCAGCAGATCGTGGATGCGTTCTACGGTGAAGGCAACGAAGTCGCCACAAACATTGTTTATGGTGATGAGCCGGTTATCAGCAAGAACACAACGTATGAGTATGATCCTGAAAAGGCCAAGCAGGTTCTTGAGGATGCAGGTTGGGTGCTCAACGACTCCGGTGTGCGCGAGAAGGATGGCGTCCAGCTTGACGTCGTGTATGCAACCAGCGTGAATGCCGTTCGACAGAAGATTCAAAGCGTGGCGAAAGCCAACCTCGATGAAGTAGGTTTCCGCATTCAGCTGGAGATGATCGATTCGGGCTTGTACTTCGACGCCAGTGCTGGCAACGAAGAGAACATCTACCACTTCTACTGGGATCTCAACCAGTTCCAGAGCGTGCCGAATAACCCACGCGCCCTGAGCTTCCTCAATGGTTGGTATGCCGGCGAGAACGGCTCCAATGTCGCCCAGGAAAGCAACGCCTGGAACGGCGGAAACATCCAGCGATGGATCAATGAGGACTTTGATGCCGCATACGAAGCGGCTATGGTCGAGACCGATGCCGATCGACTCACCGAACTCTTCGTTGAGATGAACGACCTCGTTATGCTCGATCACGCGGTGATTCCGATTGTGCTCACAAATAATCCGCGCGTGATTGATCGTCGGCTCAACCGCAACAACGTTGCGCGAGCGGCATTCAGTTACGACTACTGGAATATCGCCAACTGGAATTGGAATCCTGAGGAGTAAACTGCTAAAGGCAGATTCAGTATCGCACCGGAGCGGCCACCAGCCGCTCCGGTTTATGTTTTCATCCAGACGCGTGTCACGTTATGAATACCGCATATTCTTGCATATGGTCAACGACCTCCGTACAATAAGGTCCAGTGCAACTGAAACGAATAGGACGTGGGCATAACGCCCGCTTGCTGACAACGACGTTAGCCGCCGTATACCCCTCTTTTGGGATCGGCATCGTCGATCAGTCGCATGGTCGACCCGCATTCGCGGTCGATCTGTCTTCGGTGATTCATGGGCCATGTTTGGTCCCCGATTCGCCAATTGCGCAGCACCTGCTGCCATCGTAATTGCACAAGTGCCAAAGGCACAAAACGGAGGATTCTGTCAATGGATCAGAATGTAAAGAGAACCGGCCCATTACGAGAACTCATGGATTCGTACAAGGCGGGCAAGATCAATCGTCGACGGTTTGCACAGGGAGCCACTGCGCTGGGATTGACCACACCGATGGTCGCTTTCCTCGCCAACAGTGCTGGTGCACAAGATGCAACACCAGAGGCTACCGCTGTAGGTGAAGCACGAGTTCGCCCGGAAGTTGGAACCGAGAACCAGACCCGCGGTGAAGGTGGTCCACTCAACATTCTTCAGTGGCAGGCCGCCACGTTTATGAGCCCGCACGTCGCCACAGGCGTAAAGGAATTCCTCCCTTCGGTACTGGTGCTGGAGCCTCTTATCCACTACCTGAGCGATGCTTCCATGGTGCCGAACCTCATCGCCAAAATGCCATCGCAGGAAGATGGTGACCTGGCCGACGACATGACCTGGGTGACCTTCAGTCTCCTCCCGGACGTCACCTGGAGTGACGGTGAACCGTTTACCTCGGCGGATGTTGGTTTCACCATCGACTGGGTTCAGAACGTTGATAACGCTTCAGTGAATATCGACACGTTCGAGCCAATCGAATCTTATGATTTGGTAGATGATCTCACTATTACTGTGAACTTCAGCAATCCGAACCCGTTCTGGTTCACACCGTTTGCTGGCACAAGCACTGGTTTCGTGTACCCGAAGCACATTCTTGAGGCCGAGGGTTCGCACGAAGACTTCCTGAGTAACCCGATTGGTACCGGACCATACGTGGTCGAGAGCTTCACGCCAGACGATGAGGGCACGTTTGTACCAAACGAGAATTATCGTGAACCAAACAAGCCGTTCTTCAGCCAGGTAACCATCAAGGGTGGTGGTGACCCCGCTGCTGCAGCCCGTTCTATCGTGCAGACCGGCGATTTCGATTTCGCCTGGAACCTGCAGATCGAGCCGGATGTGATTGCGAGTATGGAATCTGAAGATAGCCCAGGCGTCTTCCTTCCATATCCGGGTGTTGCAGTTGAGCGAATTAACTTCAACTTCTCTGATCCGAACACCGAGGTCGACGGTCAGCGTAGTGAGAAGAACACGCCGCACCCATTCTTCACTGACAAAGTGGTGCGAGACGCCATCGCTATGGCTGTGAATCGTGACCTGATCGCCGAGAACTTCTACGGTAATGGTCAGCCACCTGCCACCAACATCCTCAATGGTGATCCACGAACGGATTCTCCAAACACAAGCCGCGTCTTCGATCCAGAAGGTGCCGCTGCAATGCTTGAGGAAGCTGGCTACATCGCCGGCGAAGACGGAATCCGCGAGAAGGACGGAGTTCGCCTCGAGATCGTCTACGCCACATCGGTCAACGCAGTGCGCCAGAAGACACAGGCTGTTGTTCAGGCCAATCTGCGGGATATCGGTATTGAAGTGCAGTTGGAGCAGGTCGACGCCGGTACCTACTTCGATGGTTCCCCAGGTAACGACCAGAACATCAACCACTTCTATTGGGACATGAACATGTACCAGAGCGTGCC
>CAZYDY010000272.1:0-3181 GCA_964646245.1 uncultured Sphaerobacteraceae bacterium | reverse complement strand
CTCACGCCAATCGGCGAAATCGTAGCCGGAGAGAATCTTCACTACTACCTGGAAGGCGACGAAGTTCCGGCACAACACATTGGAGCATGGGATCATTTCAGTGGAAACAGCAATGAATCGAACTGAGATCATCGAGAGTGCAGAAGCCATGCAGCGGCTCGGCCGTGAGCTTGCCACGACCCTGCAAATCGGCGATGTGCTGATGCTGCACGGGGACCTCGGGGCAGGGAAAACCACCCTCACCCAGGGGGTTGCAGAGGGACTCGGTATCAAAGGTCCCGTCCAGAGCCCAACCTTTACGCTGGTACGTGAACACGACGCCCCGTCCATGCGGCTCTATCATCTCGATTTATATCGGCTGGATGACCCCGACGAGCTGGAGGACATCGGCTACGAGGTCTACATCAACCCTCCGGATGGCGTCAGCCTTATCGAGTGGCCAGAGCGCGCCGGCGACTGGCTGCCCGAGCGCTTCACGATCATCCAGATCGAGCATCTTGGCGGTGATCGACGTTCGGTACAGATCTCCCAATATGGAGCAGAATCGTGAAACTGAGATTCCTTGGAACAAGCGCTGCCGGCGGATATCCGAACCCGCATTGCCGATGTGAGAACTGCGTCGCCGCCCGGGAAGCTGGTGGCAAGTCCATCCGTATGATGTGCTCGGCCATCATCGATGACGATTTGCTCATCGATCTCGGACCGGACATCTCAGGCGCATGCCTTCGGTTTGGAATCGATCTGGCAAGCCTTCGCTGGGTGCTTCAGACGCACTCTCACGGAGATCACTTGCTGGCGCTGCACGCATCCGCCAGGGCGGCATCATGGGCAGCGAAGAATGCCCGGCCGCTGGAATGGTTCCTGAACCAGGCAGCTATTGATGTGATTGTCGATGGCAACAGCAAATCGCTCCCGAAGATGAGTATGGTCATCAACGATGATGCTCCTGCCGAGCTCACCCTCTCCACTATCGAGCCATGGCAGGAACTGGATCTCGGTCCATACCGGGTGCTTGCGATTCCGGCCAACCATGCCTCTGCCCCGGATCCAAAGATTTTTGCGATCCGGAAAAACGGTCGTACCGTTCTGTACGGTTCGGATACCAGTTCACTTCCAGGGGATGTATGGCCGCGCGTGGCCGACCTCGGCTGGAAGTTCGATGTCGTGATCTTCGATCATAACGATGGCTTCATGCGTGATGCGAGTGCCACCCATATGGGCTCAAATGCGGCCCTCGCGGAGTTCGCTCGCATGCGATCGTTAGGCATTGTGAACGACGACACCCGCTTGTTCGGCACCCACATTGCGCATCACAGTAACGGCACACACGAGGCGGAGTCCGAGCGAGCGCAGTCGCTTGGTTATGACATCGCATACGACGGACTCATCCTCGAGATTTAGAGCCTCACGGGAAAACGCCAAATCCCGGCTGGAGAACCCAGCCGGGATTTGCTTTGTGCGTCTTCGGTGAAGAGAAGGCTTAGCCCTCGATGACTTCGAGGGCTTCCAGTACCGAAACCTTGGCCTCTTCGAGAATACTGGCAGCTTCGTCGAAGGATTCCTGTGCCGGTGTATCGCCGACAAGAATCCGATCCCATGCCTCACCAATAATTCGGTCACCGTTGGGTATGAACACCCGGGCGCTGTCCTGTGGTTGCGTTTTGGGCAGCTGATCAATGGCAACCTTGGTGTTGGGATTCTCGTCAAGGAATGCCTGGTACTCATCGCTTTCGATGACGCTATTTCGAATTGGGAGACCGTTAGCCTTTAGCGACCAGGTAATCGCACTTTCAGTACTGGTCATAAAGCTGAGGAATTCTGCGGACGCGGCGACGATCTCTTCGCTCTCATTGTGTAGCGCTCCAAGACCTGCTCCACCTGTCGGTGCTCCAAAGGTGATCTCTTCGGGCAATTGCACAGTCCGTACATCGATCTCCATATCGTCAGTGAAGCGCGCCAGGTTACCGTTGCCAGTCACCATTGTAGCGATCGTGCCTGCGGCGAAGTCAGTGAAGGGGTCGGATACTGCCAAGGCTTCGCCGTTTGCAAGCAGGTCACGCATGAATTCGCCAGTGGCGACGGCTTCGGGCTGATTGATCAAGATATTGAAATCTGTGTCACTATAGTTGCCGCCGAAAGCCCATACTGGCCCATGCAGTGACCATGCTCCATAGCTTGAGGCGCTTCCGAATCCGAAAGAACCCAGCATCCCACCGTCATGGACCAGTGAGGGAGCGACTTCGCGGAAGGCACTCCACGTTGTCAGAGCTGTTTCATCGATTCCAGCAGCTTCGAATGGGGCAGCGTTATAGAAAAAGATTGGGGTGCTGCGGGAGAGAGGAAGTGCGAACTGTCCGCCGTTGCGCTGGTACTCGACAAAGAGAGGTTCAATGAAATCCTCGGGATCCTGGACATATGGCGTGAGGTCGGCCAGTACCTGATGAAGGTAAAGTTGGAACCACCAGACGTCACTAACCACAACAACGTTAGGAACATCGCCACTAGGGAGGCCTGTGAGCACCGAGTTTGCTACATCCCCATAGTCGGAATAGCCAGTCGGGACAACGGTAATCCCGTTATCCAGCTCATTGAAATCGTTGATGAGTTGTTCGTGAATTTCCTGATTGAACACGTGCCAGTAATCAATCTGGATGTCCGTTCCTTGCGCGGCGATGATGCTAGGGACACCGAATGTGCTACTGAGTGCTCCAGTCGCCGCCGTTGATTTAATGAGCGAGCGTCGTGAAAAGTGCGAAGGCATAAAAGTAGTCTCCTCGAGAGCTAGATCGATTCCATTGGCGGCATTTTGTTCTGCCACCCGTACAGTGCCGATCAATATCGGCTACCTGGTCAAGGGTAAGGCCAATTAACTCGGCGATTGCTAAATGGAAGTTAAGCCTCATGCACTACTGCACCGAATCTGGGTGCCAGGCAAAGACAAATCCCGGCTGGAGAACCCAGCCGGGATTTGCTTTGTGCGTCTTCGGTGAAGAGAAGGCTTAGCCCTCGATTGCGTCGAGCGCCTCGAGTACCGGGACCTTGTCTTCTTCCAGCTGGGCAGCGACTTCGTCGAACGCTTCCTGTGCAGGAACGTCGTTCACGAGAATCTGCTCCCAGGCGCGACCGAGGTTCTGGTCGCCGTTCGGGATGAACACGCGGGCGCTATCCTGCGGCTGGGTCT
>CAZYDY010000271.1:0-3214 GCA_964646245.1 uncultured Sphaerobacteraceae bacterium | reverse complement strand
TGTATAGAGCAATGCATATGGGATGGTGAAGTATGCAGTCCACAGGAGGTATCCATATATCCCTAATGCAAGTGACAAGAGAAGACCGCCGATTGCAAACGACTCCTCTCCTCCGAGATATTGCACGGCTACCAGGCCGATCATCGCGAACACGATCAGTACTGGAATAGCACCAACAAGCGGTGAAAGCATGTGGGAAAGTGAGAAACCTTCGTTACGGATCATGGTGCGACCGTTAAATATCAGCAGTACTGATCCTGTGAGGAACAGCAGCGGAGCGCCGATGAACAGTCCCAGTGTCAGGTAGGCATAGAGATACCCTCCCCAATCCGCCCGGAATGCCACTTCCATGAGGAGTAGATATCCAAACGCCAGGATCAGGCCAAATACGACAGCATTCAGCATGGAGCGTTGCTCGTGCCTCCATAGCAGCACGAATACAATCAGCAACGCTATCAAAATGATGAAGATCCCGGTCACATACTCTCCTCATCCAACGGCCAACGCATCGTGGACGCCTGGCAACAAACGCAAAGATACGTACCAATGCCTCCCTACCCATGCCTCCGGCGCCGATTCATGGGATAATCGCGCATATGAGTCAGGCCAGCCAGGTCTTCGGACGCGAGCCCACCACCCAACCATCTGAACCGGAAGTCCGCTCCAGCGCTGTATCAACTGGTAGCGGCATGATGCGTAGTGCCGCGATTGTAGCAATTGCGTACGTACTTAGCCGTGTACTTGGCTTGCTGCGAGAGATGATCCTGGCGCGAAAATTTGGTACGACACCGGATATGGATGCGTACGTTGCCGCATTCCGCATTCCGGATTTGCTCTTCCTCGTCGTCATGAGCGGTGCTTTTGGCGCAGCGTTCATCCCGGTGTTCGCCAATTTCGTCGACCGAAACGATCAGGAACGGGCATCCCGGCTGGCGTCATCCATGCTCACCTGGACCGGGCTCGGCATCCTGGTCTTGAGCGCCATCGCGTTTGTGTTGGCAAGCCCCCTCACCCACCTGGTTGCACCCGGTTACGACAGCTACACCCACGATCTCACCGTTGACCTGATGCGACCACTGTTGCTCTCGCCCGTCTTCCTGGGACTCGCCATTGCGTGCAAAGGCATCCTGGAAGCGCAGAATCAGTTTGCGTGGCCGGCGTTTGCGCCCGTGCTCTACAACCTGGCCATCATCGTGGCCGCGTTCTTCTTCGCCGACGAGTTCGGCATCCAGGCGGTGGTTTGGGGCGTCATAATTGGAGCACTGTTACAGTTGGTCCTCCAACTGCCAGCCGTAATCCGAACGGGATTGAACTTCCGCCCGACGCTTGATCGAACAGTCGAAGGTCTGTCGGAAGTACTCCGGCTGCTGGGGCCACGTGTAATCGGGTTAGCGGCATTTCAGTTGAACTTCATCTTTATCAGCGCATTCGCATCGATCCTCGGGGCGCAATATGTTTCGGGACTCAACTACGCGTGGTTGCTGCTGATGCTGCCGCACGGTGTGCTTGCACTAAGCATGAGCACCGTGGCGTTCCCGTCATTGGCAGCGCTGTTCGGACGGGGCGACAGCGACGGGTTCGCCCGTTTGCTGGATCGCACCATGCGTCCCCTCCTCTTCCTCAGCATTCCGGCGAGTGTGGCGCTGGTGATGATTGGGCGGGCAGTGATCACCGTCATTTTTGAAGGCGGCCGATTCACCACTCAATCGACGGATATCGTGGCGGGAGCCTTCACATGGTTCGCCCTCGGACTCGTGGGCTACGGGCTTACGGAGATCGTTACTCGCGTGTTCTATGCAATGAAGGACACCCGCACACCGGTGATTACCACGATCCTTACCATTATTCTCAATATCATCCTGGCGAGACTGCTGATGGAGTCGCTCGGTGTAGAAGGGCTGGCGATTGCACTCAGCGTCACAACGGCAGCCGAAGCCATCATCATGATGGCGTTCCTGAAACACCGAAGTGGCCGGATTTTCTCTGAGGGATTCTTCAGCTGGCTTGTGAGGGTATCCCTCGCCGCGGCAATCATGGGCGTGGTTATTGGTGTGTCACGGCCATGGCTGAATCGCGTACTGGAATCTGATACCGGGTTCCTTGTACATGTCATCTATTTCAGCATGTGCGTGGCGCTGTATGCGGGTACGTTTGTCTGGGCGGCCTGGGTACTGCGCGTACCAGAGTTAACCATGATCACCGACCGGGTTGGCCGGATGGTTCCGGTGCGAGTGCGCGAACGTATTCCCGGGATTCCTCGCTAATTCACCGCAAGAGATTGGACGCAGATGAATCGTAGACAGCTCCTTGCAGGCACCGTTTCTTCACTCGGGCTGCTCCTGGCCAACAATCGCCTTGCGCTGGCGCGTATGCAAGGTATTGCCACTCCAGACGTCGCGGACCGGTCCAAACCAGGGATCATCCTTCAGGACCATTCCCATGAGGAAGCGCTCTACCTTGGCGCCTTGACCACCTGGCTTGAGCTGCTGGAGGACGCAAATGAAGTGATGTATGAAGGGATCGACGCGGTGACAGAGGCACCAACATCACCAGGCGCCATGGCAACGATACTCATGCCTCTGGGTGTTTGGAAGCACCTCGCACTTGATGCGCAGAAGTTTGAGGGACCTCTCTCCTTCTCACTCGTCCACCACTATGCAGTCAGCGCGCTCACGCATTTGGGTAGCGCTGCCGACATCATCTCCACAGGGGTGGTTGCAAGTAGCCCCACTGCTATCACACTCGGCACCGAGCACATCAACCTGGCCGCAGATGATATCGGCAAACTGATGGCTGCACTTCCCTTTGAACGTCCGCGACGGAACGAGTTCTTTAGCTGATTGCTCTTAGGCCATCACGACCCGGTAGTCGCTCTCGACCTTGCCGGCGTCTCCGCGCTCCGGCTTCAGCAGGCGACGGAATCCGCCACCGTACCCGAGCAAACGCAGTCCGTTCAGAATCACGATGATCGTGCTTCCTTCGTGACCCACAACGCCAAGTGGTAGCGGGATTCCGACCGTGAGTGTGAGCGTGGCCAATACCGCGATGACGCTGAGTGAGAACGCCAGGTTCATCTTTACGATCCGGCGCATCTTACGACTAAGCCCGATGCTGTAGCTCACTTTGGACACGTCATCCGTCATCAGCACCACATCGGCGGTCTCGAGCGCGGCATCTGTTCCTCCGGCGCCCATCGCAATACCGACATCCGCTA
>CAZYDY010000270.1:0-3222 GCA_964646245.1 uncultured Sphaerobacteraceae bacterium | reverse complement strand
AAGTAGAGCGATGTGGACGGGGTAAACGTGAACTGGTGCTGAATCGGCGAATCGTTGAGCAGCAGTCGCATTCCGTCCAGGTTCAGTACCGCCATCATCACCAACGGCTCGTGTGCATCCACCGCGGGATTGGTTTCGCTTGCGGCTGCATCGGTCGTCTGCTTCAACGCATCAGCCTCAAAATGCATGACCGATTCAACAGTCGAGCGCGGAATCACCGAGGTGTACAACTCGATCGCCTCATGCGCGTGACCTTCGAACATGAGGAACGGAGAAACTGCCATGACTGCATCCTTCTGATTCGCCGCCCGGCATTACACCGGAATGGGCGCGTTTACCGGGCTATACCTGATCACGTGATTTGTGCCGAGTATAGCCGACCCCTTTTTCAGTACCGGCTCACCAGATGAGGCAGAGATTTCAGTCAGCTCCTGTTCCCGCACACCATCGGTTCACGATTGCAGGTCTTGACGCTGACTTAATGTCAATGCTAGAGTGTACGTACACCCCTGATTCCAGGTTGGCGAACGGTGTCCTGGGGGAAATCGAGACCCTTAATCCTGGAATCAGTCGTATTTGGAGGAGTCCACCCGTGGGGAACTGCAATCATCCTGTACACACCAAAACACCGCGCTGGCTGGCGGAATCGAAGCTCAACCGACGCACCATCCTGAAGGCCTCCGCAGCCTTCAGTGCGGCAGCGGCGTTCGCTAACGTTCCGGGGCTCACCCGAAAAGCACCTGCCCAGGGTGTGACCACTCTGGCACAGGAATGGGTACAGCCGGAGGATGTTGGTGGAGCAGGCACGCTCGGTTTCGAGAGCGATTTCCCCTTCTATGCCATTGCACCCCACTGGCCTCGGGAATCCGATGCGAATACAACAATCGAGCTCGCCACCAGCCAGGATGGCGTTGTGTGGAGTTCGCCAACGGTTGTTGGCCCTGCCCACACAGATGCCGGCCCGGCCGATCGCGACAATCGCATCTACGGGCAGCTCGCGTTTACCGAGCAATCCAACTACGTGCAGTACCGCGCGCTCGATCCAGACGGCAACGAGCAGACTGTTCCCGGCCTGACATTCACCTATATCGATGCAACCGGCGGCCCGGGGCTGGATGATATCTCCACCAACTCCCCTATCCCGTCGCTTGATCGACCGCCGATCATCTCCCGCGAGGAATGGGGCGCCAACCTCACCTACGGCGGCGCCGAGCGTGGCGCCAGCGAATGGATTCCGCAGTACCAGGAAGTCGAACACGTCATCATCCACCATTCGGAGACATCCAACTTCCGCGATCCGCTCACCGAAATCCGTTCCATTCACTACTATCACGCCATCACCCGTGGCTGGGGCGATATCGGCTACAACTACCTCGTCGATTTCATGGGCAATGTCTATGAAGGCCGCGTCGGTGGCGATAACGTCATCGGCGGCCATGCCTATCAGTACGCACACGGCAGCAGCGGTATCTGCGTGATGGGCTCGTACAGCGTCTCCACCGGCACTCCGGAGATGTTGGCAGGGCTCACATGGATCACCGCCTGGGCGGCCCGATACCTCGATCCGTTGGCACGCAAGGACTTCCACGAAACACCAAACCTGCCTGTCATTTGCGCCCACAGGGATGTGAACGACAGCTCCTGCCCCGGCGACAGCATGTACGCCGATCTCGGCTACATCCGCGAAGCCGTCGCCGAAATCCACACCGGCGTGCGAGAGACGATCCAGGATCCTGCCTACAGCCCCGGCGAAGTCGTTGAAGTCACCGTCGATTTCGCAAACCTGCGCACCAAACCAGGCACTGCTGAAGGCATTGTTGCCTCACCAGCGTGGGGATCGGTCTTCCAGGTGATTGAAGGCCCCGCAACAGTCGATGGCGAGCACTGGTACCACGTTCGTGGCGATGTTGGCTCCGGCTGGTTGGCGCAGAGCACCTTCGGTGCAAGCGATGCAGCCGCCCCACGTGGACAGTTCGCCATCGGCGAGAGCCTGTTCGTTAAGGAAGATCTCGTAAACCTGCGTGGTGAACCAACACTCCGCAGCACCATCGTCGGCCAGGTCAATTTCATGAACGAGGCCACAATCATCGATGGTCCCATGCCGGCCAACGGCTACACCTGGTATCAGGTGGAAACCGATGCGGCTACCGGCTGGATCACCGAACGTCATATTGCTCACGAGGCGGACATCGCACCACCGGCGCGGCTGGGTGTCGGTGATGCGGTGGTCGCCGTCGAACCGGAGGGTGTCGCCCTGCGCGTCAATCCATCTCCGGATGCGTCACAAGTCATTGGTTTGCCCATCGGCACCACAGGCACCATCACAGAAGGCCCGGAGAATGCCCGCGGCTACAACTGGGTGAAAGTGCAAACCGCTCTCGGCTCCGGCTGGGCAGCAGAGCAGTACTTCGACGAAGCTGAAATCCGCCGACCCGACGCAGAGGACTTCGAAGTCGGGACGACTGTTGTCGTCGACACCGATTCTCTGAACCTCCGCGAGCAACCGGATATCGAAGCCAGCATCGTCACCACACTCGGCACCGGTGTTTCAGGAACAATCGTGCAGGGGCCGGAAACCGCCAACAACTTCACGTGGTACGAAATCGAGACCGACGGAAGCACTGGCTGGGGCGTTGGCTCCTTCCTCGCAACCGGTGAATCCGGCTCGCAGGAACGCGTCTTCGCTGCAGGCGATGGCGTCTACGTCAACACAGATGCCGTGAACCTGCGCAGCGAACCCGGACTCGAAAGTGACGTTGTGGTGGTACTCACCCAGCATCAGTCCGGCACAGTGGTCGCCGGTCCGGAATCTGCAGATGGCCACACCTGGTACCAGGTGGAGTCCGCAGAGGGCACAGGCTGGGCATCGGCACAGTTCTTCGGCAAGGGATCGGCTGATCCCGCACCGGTGACGCTCTCAATAGGTACGCAGGTCACCTCTGCTGATGGCGATGCGGTCAACATCCGCACCGAACCGGGAGTAAACAGCCCCGTCGTTACTCAACTGCTCGCTGGCGAAACTGCCGAAGTCATCGGCGGATCCCGGCAGGCAGACAGCTATACCTGGGTGAATGTGCAGCACGGTGATTCCGCCGGCTGGGCCGCCAAGGATTACCTCTCCACCGAAGCAAACGGTCCTTTCGCTGCTGGCACGCGTGTCCGCGTTATCGATGGCGAGCTCAACCTCCGCGCCTCAGGATCCCTGGGAGCAGAAATCGTCAC
>CAZYDY010000269.1:1551-3222 GCA_964646245.1 uncultured Sphaerobacteraceae bacterium | reverse complement strand
GAGCCTTCTGCAATCAGGCCGGCGAACTTGTCCTGCAGTCCCTTGAAGCGGTTCTGTGCCTTGCGAATGGTCGCCTTGTGGTGACCGTACCAGTTGTCTTCACCGGTGTCGTTGAAGTGCTGGTTGATCTTCTCGAACATCTTGTTGAGCTGATCGATACTCTTGACCTTTTGCTCACGAAGTTCATAGATGAAGCCGAACAACTTGTCATCCAGGTCGCGGAAATCGAAGATGCGATGTGGATAGGCGAGGAGCCGATCCAGCGACCACAGAATCGGGAACACACGGTCGCTCTGACCCGGCATGTTGCGCGGTGTATTCAGGGTTTCCTGGTCTGAGAATCCGGAAAGATCGACCTTCCCGTTATAGCTGGAGGCTTCCTGCCCCGGCCGGAAGGGCGCAAAGATATTGAAGTTGTGAAAGGGCTTGGGCTCCATCTCCAGCGATGAATATGCCCGCTCCAGTTCTTGTGATCGATCCTTCCAGCCAGCATTGGCATACGCCGCCTCATAGCCGGGTTCGGCAATGGCGGGTTTATCCAGCCAAAGCAAGTCGGGACCCTTCACATTGAACATCAGGGCTGCGACTTTTTTGTCTTCCTTCTCCATTGTCTGGAAAATACTGCTGGTCAGGAAGAGCGCGTGGCTCGTTTTGGTCGCAAGGCCGGATTGTCCGGTCCAGTTCGCGTGGCCAGCTTCGGGGCCAAGCAAATAGTCCTCGTCCAGGTAGAGCGGTGTCTCCTGGAATCGTTCCAGGTCTTCCTCGTTGCGTTCAATATTGCCCTCTGCATCGCGCACATAGTTGCCATTCGTATGCATGAGCGCCGGGATCTTGCTGCCATCAAACCCGGCCACACCAAGCGCGAGCTCGATTGCTGCGCTGGTTGCAAAGAAGACCGGACCATTGACCGCCGGACGATTGCTTTGCACATCGTCCCGGAGGTGTTTGGTAGCGAGAACATTCACGGTGAACACGAGGATTTCGGGCCGATTCGTCGGCGCGGATTCGTCCAGCGGGATTTCCAGGCGACGATCAAAGTAATCATCAAGGAAGCTGCGCATGTCGCTAAAACGGCGCGGTTCATCCACCACACCGATGACGGCTGCTTCCTCGCTGAACGCCACCACGATGTGCCCGATATCGAGCGTGAGCGCCTTGTCATCGCCCCAGAAATGGAACTGGTGGCTGCCAGCCGGCTCGCGTTCGCTGCTAACCACCCGGCCGATTGTGCCGGTCTGGTGATCGACCAGGTTTGTGAAACTCGGCAAATTCCAGAGTGGCTCGTTAGGGCGTTCCTCTGACATAAGCGTGGAAAAATCGTCACCTTCCCAGGTGTTCAGCATGGTTCGTCTCCTACACCGGCCAGCCGGCGGTGATGTGTGCAATTCGTCGTTTGAGCATGCGTTCAAGCAAGTGGATCGGATAGAGCAAGGTGGGCCAGCGACTGTCTGACTTGGCGCTTGGAACGCGCTCTGCCATCAACCAGCTCGCGATGTTGCCGATCTCTTCGTTATCGGCCATGTCCCCGCTCGCCTCGATGCGAATGAGCGAGTGCCGTGCATCCAGCCCGGTTGCGGGCCACATGCGTTGGTACCAGTGCGTGCGGGTACGGCCGCGTTCCGTTAGTCGATAGGCGGTTGTGCGATTTCCTGCAGGTAAATTCAACACAGT
>CAZYDY010000269.1:0-1451 GCA_964646245.1 uncultured Sphaerobacteraceae bacterium | reverse complement strand
CAGTCGCCGTGCTCATCGCGTTCCAGCACTCCGGCTACAGCAATGCTGACCACGATCGGTACAACACCGATACGCCAGACCGGCATTGTCTTCTGGCTGCCATCGATGAACCATCGGAACTGCGAGCTGTTACGTCGTGCGATTTCATGGTGACCAAACTCGGCGTCCAGTAACTCTACCTCTGGCAGGTCGGTGTTCTGTTCCTCACCCATTTGCGGCAACAGGACATCTGTTTCCAGGGTGCCGGCGCGGCGCATATCGATGGGACGGATTCCGGCGTGCTGCAGTGCATCCTGAATGCGGCGGACGCGCTCAAGAAGCGATTCATTTGTGCGCAGAATATCGGTCAACATCCCACCTCATGGCATAGAACACGTGTTCGGTTAGAAAGTATAGTAGAAGTGCCACACGCAGGCATTGCTATCTGTTACTGGTAACCTTAACCCGTCGTTGGCAAGCGCGTTTGCCAGTGCGGTTTTGTGTGCAAAGGCTATGGTAACAATGGCAGATCAGGCTGGTTCCCGTAAGGCATGGGGTGGACGATTTTCCGAGAATCCGGATGTCCGTTTGGAGGCGTTCAATGCCTCGGTCGGGTTTGACGTCCGCATGGTGCGGGAGGATATTCGTGCCTCTATTGCGCATGCCCGCATGCTCGGGAAGCAGGGGATCATTGATGCCGCGGATTCAGACGCCATTATCGAGAGCCTGTGGCAAATACTTGGTGAGGTTGAAGCGGGTGAGTTCTCGCTCACCATCGCCGACGAGGATGTTCATACTGGCGTCGAGAAGCGCCTGCGCGAACTGATTGGCGCTACTGCGGGTCGTCTCCATACCGGCCGATCTCGCAATGATCAGGTGGCTACGGACTTCCGTTTTTGGACCAAACGTCAGCTGATCGAGATCGCCAGTGGTCTTGTAGATATGATCAATGCGCTTCTGGAGATCTCTGAGAAATATCGGGACGTCGTCATGCCGGGCTACACGCATGTCCAGCGTGCCCAGCCAGTTCTTTTTGCCCACCACATGCACGCATACTGCGAAATGTTTACCCGTGACCTGGAGCGCGTTCGGGAGGCATACGACCGGGCGGATGTCCTCCCACTCGGAAGTGCCGCTCTCGCTGGCGCCACCTATCCGCTGGATCGGGAATCCGTGGCCGCAGAGCTCGGCTTCAGTCGTATCAGTCGCAACTCCATGGACGCAGTGAGTGATCGTGATTTCACGCTCGATGCACTTTATGCATGCTCCCTTATCGCGATGCACATCAGTCGCCTCAGCGAAGAACTCGTTTACTGGAGCTCCGGTGAGTTCGGCTACATCTCCATTGCGGACCGCTTCAGCACTGGCAGCAGCATCATGCCGCAGAAAAAGAATGCCGATATCGCCGAGCTTGGTCGCGGCAAGAGTGGTCGTGTCTTCGGCAACCTGATCTCGTTACTGGTCACCATGAA
>CAZYDY010000268.1:0-3290 GCA_964646245.1 uncultured Sphaerobacteraceae bacterium | reverse complement strand
CTGAAGACCTGGGGGGCAGGACTCTCGGGGTTCATCGCGTACCGGTACCTTTCCTGGGCCAGACAGGAGCATTTCCTCCTGCCGGGTTTCGACCGCAGCGTTATCGCCAGGTCGTTCTCACGCGCCGTGTGGATGCATTATGCACCCCGGCGAATCGATTATCACATTGTGAAATGATTCACGAAAACGGTCAAGCGATTCTTAGCCGGGTTACCCGTTTGATCTCCCAAACCCCGGCTACAGAATCGCCAATTGTTAACTCAAATATGGATTGACATATGTATTACATTTCGTATGATGTGTACAGATATTCCCGCGCAACCATATTTATGAGGCGCCATCATGCTGGATCCGCTCAGGGAATTTGACAAGGACATCGTTAAAGAGGAACCAGCACCCGGTGAGGCAGAAATACCACTTCCGTCATCCGGCGACGATACCCGGAATCGCACCGTGCAGGAAGCCGAGTGGGATATAGCGAATGTCGCCGTGGTGTTCGTCCACGGTATGGGAACATCCCGCCCCGGGGACATGCTGGAAAGCTACATGAACCCCTCGCTTGAGTGGATCAAACGCGCAACCACCGATGACAACAGCTGGTTTCAACACAATGAGCTGGATCAAAACCTTGTTGAAGGTGTCAATATCCTGGAACGCCAGCGGAAACCGGGCCAGTCGCCCGTCACCAGGAACCTCACCGAATCACCGCAACACACATCACCGGAAGAATCACCGACGATTTCCCATGAGGTAGATGTCGGCCGTATGCGCAACGCGCTATTGCACAGCACCGAGACCACGCCGGACATCTTTCAACCACCGTATGTTGAAGTCGATCTCATCCTCCGCGATGGCGATACCACGATTACGAAGAAACTGGTGGCACTGGAGGCCTGGTGGGATGGCGAGTTCGAGGCACCACCGTTCCGGCAAGTGGCACAGTGGGCACTGGGCGTGGCACCAAACCTGATCTTGCGCCACCTGGCGCTGGTATGGGACACCGACCCGGGGGTCGATGAGCACACGCTCTCCGTTTCCGCATCATCACCTCCACCAGGAAGAACGATGCTGTCGAACATCTCCCGCTGGATTCGGGCTACCGCGTTTACATTCATCGGCGGTGCCGTGGCCATCCTGTTCCAGTGGACGATCTTCCTGCTTTTGATTCTCGGCTCCATTCCCTTCCTGCAGAAATACGTAAGTGCCATCATCCTCAAAATGACCACGTCCTTCGGCGATGTGCTCACCTATGTGCACGACGGCGTGCGTTCAGCAGCTATCCGCTCAACGGTGCTCCGGTCGTTCCATTGGTTATCCGCGAACTACAAGATTGAGAAGCTCATCGTTGTCAGTCACTCACTGGGATCTGTCATCGCGTATGACGTGCTGAATTCTCGAGATATCGTCCGCCGCTTCGCCGCGGAGGATGTCTCGTTCGTCACCTTCGGCTCTCCCCTGAAGAAAGCAAATCTTCTCCTCCATCTCAAGCGGGACGAACAACGCGTGTCGCTGGGCATGCTCTTCGCTACGCTCTCCTTCCTGTGTGCGCTGGTGTCGCTCTTCGTTGGTGGTTCCATGAACGATGCGGATGCACTTTCAGAGGGCGAATGGATAATTATCACCAGTGTGGCGCTTGCCAGCGCCGGGTTCGGGGTGGGCGCACATATGCGCCCCACCACATGGCGTTTACCAGGCCTGCAGTACGTGCTGAATATGAGCCTCTGGCAGTATCTCGGTGTGATTCTCGGGGCAACAGGCGCAATCACCCTGGTCTTTACCACCGGTTCTGCCTGGCGTTTCGCAGCACTGTTACCGCTGGCAGGGCTGGTGCTGTGGTCGCTACCGGTTTCGATGTCACGGTTCGTCTTCTCATACAACCCCACCCGCCTGTCGCAGACGTTGGGATTTGGAATCGCACTCCTGGGCGTGGTCGCAATAGCCGGTATCAGTGAAGCAATTCCGCTGGTGGCAGTCTTCCTCCTGGCTGCCCTGATCTTCTCGATCATGGCCGGAGCGAATCCGCTGGAGGAGTTCTCGCTGGATAACGGCACCTACACCCGCCGTTTGCCGAAATTCTCGTTCGATACACCGATCCGGCAATGGATCGACTTCTGGGCGACAAACGATATCGTCACCGAGTTCGGGCTTGGCGATGTTCGGTATCGCACCAATTCCCAGGAAGATTTCGTGCACAGCCCAGTCTCCCGCCGCGTGACAAATATGAAATCCTTCATTGTCGATCACACGACCTACCGCGAGAACCTGGAGCAATTCATCGCACCGCTCACGCGGCTCTTCCTGGAGGAACTACGATTCCGTGCACCCACATCAATAGCCGGGCAGGATCAGGGTACATTCGGCACCCTCATCGGCCACACTTCTGTCTCGGGAAACTACGAGCACGATCTGGCCAACACCATGCGCACGCGCGCCAGGCGGGTGCAATGGCTTGGCCTGGCTGGCGGATTATTGCTCTTCACCACGCTGCTGTTCTCGCCCGGGGTCTATCGGTCCATCGGCGAATATATCGTCTTTGATGAGCGGAACCCGGCCGCAATTACGGGAACCGGTGAGCCGATTGACGCACCCGGCTGGTTCACGATGTTCTACAACGAACAGCCACTGGTTTGTGGAGATTTCCTTTGCCGCATCCGCCACCTGCCTGTTTTGCCAGACGATGTCAGCGAGCAACTGATCCGTAACTCCGTCACGGGCAACGCGGTTCTGTACGGCCTGGGATACGGAATTGTGTTGGCAATCGTGACACTGGTAACACGGATATTCCTGACGATTCCCTGGAAGGCGTGGGAATCGGCGATTCTCGATACGTTACTCCAGAAGAAGACCGGCTTCAGCTTCAACCGCTTCGTTCGCGGCGGTGTCTTCCTTCTCGCCTGCCTGGCCGTGCTGGCGTTCAGCCTGGCTGTGAACAATCCATGGATGGGCTTCACCTGGGTATGGGAGTACAGCCTGGCACCATTACAGACCATTGATACGCTAGTCGGCTGGGTTTTCACTCCCTGGCTTGCCTGATCACCTGATACCGCAAAGTTGACATAGGCATAACAGGCGCTAGGATAGAGATAGCTACCAATGCCGACAGACTATCGTGAATTACGTGCATTGGTGCAGACGCACAGTGCCCACGGCAGGGAATCCTCCCGGTCGCCACATCAGAAGGCTGATGTTCAGGATGCGTCTCCTGACGACGCCAATGCGCCGGACGTACCTCGAGTTCCCTGAAAGTGCCGAGAACGATCTGCGAGATCTTCACCAGCGGCGCGAGGAAG
>CAZYDY010000267.1:0-3299 GCA_964646245.1 uncultured Sphaerobacteraceae bacterium | reverse complement strand
CCCAGGAACATCGGGAACATGAGTCCGGCCGTGAACAGAATGAAAATGAACCGGTTGCCGGGGAAGTCGAATCGGCTGATGACGTAGGCGGCCATGGCACTGAGGATAATAGTGCCGGTGAGGCTCATGCTCATCACGATGAGGGTATTGAAGACGTAGGTATCGATATTGGCCGCGTTCCAGGCGCGGCTGAAGTTATCCCACTGCAATTCTGACGGCAGGTGGAACGGCATGCTGCCGATTTCACGCTCGGTTTTGAACGAGCTGTAGATCATCCAGACAAACGGGAAGATGACCAGCACCGCCCAGAACATGAGCATGGCCTGGCTGACGATATGGAATCCCCAACTGCGGCCGGAGCCTACCGGTTGGGGCCCCTCCTTCTCAAGTACATCTGGATCTTCGATGACGGCCGGTTCCAAAGCCTGGCCAGGAACTATTGTTGAACTCATCTTCTGTGCTCCCTGGCGCTAGAATTCGTAGGATTCGCGCCGGGTGAGGCGCATAATCACAACACTGAAAATCAATGTGAGGATCAAGAGCATTACACCGATGGCGGCAGCCATACCCCAGCGGCTCTTCTGGAATGCCTCGATGTACATGAAGACTGCCACGGTTTCCACGCTCCTGGGACCGGGCGAGGTGGTACTGCCGTTGATGATCACGTAGATCAACACGTACATATCCAATGCGGCAATAGAGATGTAAATGAGACAGGTGCGGATGGTTTCCCAAATCAGCGGGAAGGTGATATCCCGGAACTGACGGAATGGGCTGGCGCCATCCAGCATGGCGGCTTCATAGAGCGAGGTGGGGATGCTTTGCATGCTGGCCATAAAGATGACCATGTAAAAACCCACAGAGAACCAGACGAAGACAAACACGATCGACCAGAAAATGGTGCCGACTGCGAGCCAATCCTTATAGAAATCGTCGGGTCCAAACTGGCGAATGAGGCTATTCAGCAATCCTGATCGCGGCGAATAGACGCGCTGGAACAGGATACCGATGATAACCATGCTCATGATTTGCGGGAAGAAAAAGACGACGCGATAGAACCCGCTGAACTTTACCCCACCGGATCCCTGGGTAAACATGGCTGCGAAGAGCATAGCCAGGCCCAGCGTAACAATGGGCAGGATGAGGATGAACTTCCCGTTGTTTGCCAGTGCATCGAGGAAGCGACCATCCGTCAGTAACTTGCGGAAATTGTCGAATCCAACGAATGGGCGATCTTGCGATGTACCTGACCATTCAACAAACGACAGATAAAACGCCTGCGCATAGGGGTATAAAACAAAGAGCCCATATACGAGGAGTGCAGGCAACAGGAACGGCACAATAATCCGGTACTTATGATGGTTCATAGTTCATCCTGCAGAGCCAGGTGCGATTACGCCGCGGCAAAGGGGAAACAGAGAAACATCAGGAGGGCTGTAGAGCCCTCCTGATGTTCAACGAGATTACGCAGCTGGTGTTGCTTCCGGGCTTGCGCTCGGTGCAGTCACTTCATACTTCGTAATGCTGTCGTCTTCGCGAGTCTCATCGGTCTTGGCCTGAACCTCGGCGATGAAATCGTCCACAGACATATCGCCCGTCATTACCTGGGCAATGCTGGTTTCAACAAGCTCGTTGAGGTCCGGGTAGAAATCTGGCCAGCGGGAGATGAACACATTCTCGCCGGCGGCTTCTACTGCCACTGCGGTGGATGCGAACGCTGTACCGAGCTCGAGGCCTTCGGCTGCGCCTTCGACCACGGTGAGGCTCTTGGTGGCTTCAGAGAAGAACTGGGCACCTTCGATGCTGAAGAGCAGTCGGAGCCATTCCTTACCGCCCTGAACGTTCTCGCCCTGGTTGAAGACGATGAAGTTCTCACCACCGGAGACCTGCATGGCCTCGAATGGAAGAGCGTCATCGGCAGTCAGGCTCGGGACCGGCATGACGGTCATTTCGAAGCCTTCGGGGATCTTGCCGGCCATCTCGTTTTCGAGCCAGCCACCGCACGGGATGAATGCGGCTTCGCCATCGAGCCAGGCCTGCTGGGAATCGGTGTGGTTGAGACCACTGGTACCGCCGAGTACGTAGCCATTGGCATCGAGTGCGGCCATTGCTTCAAGGGCGGTCTTCACAACCGGCTGGGTCCAGGCATCTTCGGCGAGGTTATCCAGCTTGAGCTGGGCGTCCCAGCCACCGCTCTTGAATACCAGCTGATCGAAGACGGCACGGATGTAGTACGGGTACTGGCCCTGGTATGTCCAGGCGGCCTGACCTTCGTCTGCCATGACCTGGCAGAGTTCCATCATTTCGTCCCAGGTCTTCGGGTACTCCCAGCCCTTTTCATCGAAGAGGGCCTTGTTGTACCAGAGGCCGTAGATGCTGAGCACGTACTTGAGTTCGTACTGGATGCCATCGTACATGCCGTTGGCCTGCGTGCCGGTCATGAGGGAATCGGCGAAGGTGACGCCTTCCTGACCATAGGCAGGTGCTTCCATGAGGTCGCTCAGGTCGGCCAGGAGGCCATCCTGCACGAGGGTGACGGTATCGAACATATTGGCGCCGGAGTTGTCCATCACGTCTGGCGGTGTGCCATCGACGATTTGGGCCTGGTACTCGTCCATGAGGCGCTGGGTGCCGGTGTGGGAGATCTCGGCATCCGGGTAGAGCGCGCCGTAGATGTTGTCGTTGACGTTGATGGCGTAATCGTCACCATATCCGCCCTTGAAGATGACCACATCGAGCGGAGCTGATGGATCGACACCGAGTGGGTTGTCCTCACCCTGTGCCACGGCTTCCTGCGATTTCTGGACGAATGCGAGGGTAAGGGCCGAGGCAGAGATGCCAAGGACGCCTGCGCGCTGAATCATTTGGCGGCGACTCATTCCCTTTTCGCCTACCTCCTTGAACAGCTTGTCGATTTTGGACACCTGGTCTTTTGTCATTACCACGACGGGTTTCCTCCTGCAATGCCACTGCGGGTCACTGCCTCGAATGCAATACCGCTTACAAGCGGCTCGACGAACCCATAATTCAGTAGCCAGCAGGCGTCGTGCATGAAGTGCACGTTATACACGTTCGTTCGCGAACAAAGAATTCGCCGCCGTCTGATTTCCTGAATCAAGGTTAGTGATGCAAGTTTACCAGTATGTTCATCTTTGCTACAACTGACGGAAGGCTGATGACAGCGTAGTCTTTACCGAGTAGCGGCAAACAGTGCTGTGAGTAATGAAAACCTACTTGACGGAAGCAGGAGGCAGGCATGATTCGTGAAACAGATATCACATATGCCACCAGAGATAGCA
>CAZYDY010000266.1:0-3299 GCA_964646245.1 uncultured Sphaerobacteraceae bacterium | reverse complement strand
GCGTTCGGCACCACTGGCCAGCGCTGCACCGCCACCAGCCGCGTGATTGTGCACAAGAGCGTGCAGGACGAGCTGGTAAACCGACTGGTTGAAGGCGCCAAGAAGCTGACGCTGGGCGATGGCCTGCAGAAGGGCATCACGGTTGGACCGCAGGTCTCCGAGAACCAGCGCGAAACCACCGTGAAGTACGTGGAGATCGGCAAGAACGAAGGCGCCGAGCTGGTAGCCGGCGGCAATATCGCCAGCGGTGGCGAGCTGGACAAGGGCTGGTTCCATGAGCCGACCATCTTCAACAACGTGACTCGCGATATGCGCATCGCCAACGAGGAGATCTTCGGCCCGGTGGTTTCGATCATCCCGGTTGACAGCCTCGAGGAAGCGATCGATATCTCCAACAGTGTGGAATACGGCCTCAGCGCCAGTATCTTCACGCAGGATGTGAACAGCGCCTTCCAGGCCATGCGCGATATCTACACCGGTATCCTCTACGTGAATGCCGGCACCACAGGTGCAGAGATTCACCTGCCGTTCGGCGGCACGAAGAGCACCGGAAACGGACACCGCGAGGCCGGTACGGCTGCACTCGATTTCTACACCGAGTGGCAGTCGGTGTATGTCGATTTCAGTGGCAAGCTCCAGCGCGCCCAGATCGACCCGGTCTAGACCGACAACGCAATACAGCGCACTCAAGAGGGATCGGCCGAAAGGTCGGTCCCTCTTTTTTGTGCCCAGAAACCGTCCCTTCCGGTTTTCAGGTCATATCCACACGTAGGCCCGCATTTTATATGCGGGCAGCCCGGGTATAAAACCCGGGCCTACAACCCCCTATACCGTCCACACCGGCGCGGTCATTGTGTACAATCCCCGAAAAGTACTAATTGTAGAACAAATGTTCGTATTCGGGCATAATCACCCCAAATAAGCACCTGCTCGATGCGTATAGATAGTAGAGGGAGTTGGAATTACCAGCATACCTGACGTGAAAGGAACCCGTTCCATGTCCACCATTCGCCCGCTCAGCGCTGAACGAGATGCGTTGAATCAGCTGCTCGGTCGGCTTATGTCCGAAGAGATGAGCCTGGAGAACCTGTGCAAGCACGTGCCGCGCGTTGTGAGTGTCTCGGCCAATGTGGCCCGCATTCAGGACGCACTGGAATCCAAGGACAACGAAGCCACAGATAACTTGCTCAAGGCCCTGGCTGAACTGACCGACGAGGAAGTAGACGAGGAGGTCGCCTGGTAGAGCCGGCTTACCACCAGTTCCCGGACTGCCCGCGTATAAAACGCGAGCCTTCATCCCTACTTTTACGGAGAGATTCACATGTTTGCAGATACCTATCAGTACCGCGTCCGCTTTGTAAACGAAGACAAGAACACCTGCGTGATCGAGGCCGATGCGCCGGTGGACATCGACAAGGTGCGCGCATTCATCGCCAAAACGCGACGCGTGTTCAAGCTGGCCGAGGATGCGGATATCCAGGTTATCGAGTTACGCCGCGTGGTTGAGCGGATCGATATCACCGACTACATCGAGATCTCGAACATCGTGGACGCCGCCCTTGAAAGGCCAAACAAAATTCTCGAGATTTTGAAGAAACGCGATCGCGGAGAGCTGACGGCGTTGGAATCGTATCGGGCGGCGCGAAGCCTGTTCGATTGGGATGACGAGGAACGGGCCGGGTAACCCGCCGGTTCAACGCCGTCGTGTACGCCCGGGGTTTATCCCCGGGTCCACGACCCGCGCATAAAGCGCGGGCGTACGTTTGCACATCGCCCCACCAGAGACGGACGGAAACAACCCTTACATCCACAACGGAGAACACAATGACAGAATCGCTCAACGACATTCACAACGGCCTCACTGGCGAACATCACTACGAACTCACCGTGGATTCACAGATATCCAGGGAGGTGCTGCAAATGCGCGGCTATCGCAGCGTGAAGGCGCATGAGCTGCCACCGGAGTTCGCGGATTACCAGCGGCGGGATGGATTGCTCATCCCCATCCGCTCGGTGCGCGGCAAGATCGAGAGCTACCAGCTCAAGCCCAACCAGCCACGCACAGGCAAGAACGGCAAGCCGATCAAGTACGAAACCGCCGCCAACGCCCGCCAGGTCATCGATGTGCCGATGTCTGCACATCCGCACCTTGGCAACCCTGACCATCCCATGATCATCACCGAAGGCGCCAAGAAGGTGGATTCCGCAGTAAGCCATGGTCTGGAAATCGTGCTGGGCCTGCAGGGCGTGTACGGATGGCGCGGGAAGAATGACCACGGAGCACCCACCGCCCTGGCCGATTGGGAAGATATCGCGCTGAAAGGTCGCAAAGTGTTCATCGCGTTTGATAGCGATGTGATGAGCAAACCCGATGTGCGCAGCGCGCTGGATCGGCTGGATGGCTTTCTCACAAGTCGCGGAGCCCTGGTGCACTACATCGTGATGCCAGATCTCCCCAACGGAAACAAGTGCGGGTTGGATGACTGGTTCGCGCAGGGACGTACAACCAAAGAGCTCGCTGCACTGGCCGTCACCGAGTTACCTGAAGTGGCAGTGGCATCGCCAGTGACAGGCGCACCGCGGGCGAATGTGCGCCGCATGAGCGATGTGGAGGCCGAGGAGATCGACTGGCTCTGGCCCGGGTGGATCCCCAACGGCTCCATCAGCATGCTGGGTGGCTACGCCGGCGATGGCAAAAGCACCTTCGCCACCAGCCTGGTGGCCGCCCTCAGTACCGGCGGCCTGCTACCCGATGGCACCCGGGCACCGCTCACCAACTGCCTGATCATGCCCGCGGAGGACGATGTGCCCCACATCGTGAAGCCGCGCCTGGCGGCGCATGGTGCCGATATGAGCCGGGTATTCGACCTGAGCACCGTAGACGATGGCAACGGCACCTATCGCTTGTTCAATATGCGCACGGATATGGAGCTGCTTGCCAGGGAGGTCGAGAAGAACGACATCGGCCTGATTGTGATCGATCCCATCAGCGGCTTCACACCCAAGCTGGACCGCAACAGCGAGGGCGACGTGCGCGATAGCATGCAGCCATTGACCCTGATCCTGGAACACTTTGGCTGTGCGGTGCTGGGCGTGATGCACATGGGCAAGAACAGTGGTCATGCGCGGTCGTACCAGGGGTTGCTGGGCAGTAGCGCCTACACCGCCCTGGCGCGCAGTGTGTTGATGCTGACCAATATGCCGATGACCTACCAGACACCCGGCGAGCCGCAACGCAAGATGATCGGCGTCTCCAAGAGCAACTACGCCGAAGCGCCGCAGCCGATTCAGTACCACCG
>CAZYDY010000265.1:0-3300 GCA_964646245.1 uncultured Sphaerobacteraceae bacterium | reverse complement strand
GGCTTTATCGGAGCGATCATCCTGGGTGTGAGTGAAACCGTGACCGCCTACTTCACTTCAACCCAGTTGTCTGCTGGCGTCGCGTACCTGATTCTTTTACTGGTGCTGATAATTCGACCATCCGGCCTGTTCGGAAAGGTTGAGAATTAATGGCGAAGGACCAGAACACCGAACAGGAAATGCAGGACGTTCAGCTCATGGACGATGTGCGTGGCGCTTATCAAATCCCGGCGTGGGAGAGCAAGCTCGGGTGGGCATACCTCGCTATCCTCCTCGGGGCGATAGCCTGGCTGGTTTGGCTCCCCATGGGGGCCAACGCCTATACCGTCACACTTACCCTTACGGTACTCCTCGTGCTTTCGATGTCTACAAGCTGGAACTGGCTCTCCGGTTACGGCGGATATACGTCGTTCGCGACAGCCGGATTCTTCGGAATTGGCTCGTACACTGCCGCGTTGCTCATTCATCACCGCGAAACCCACTGGGTTATCGCCATACTGGCAGCCGGCGCAATGTGTTTTCTCGTCGCCATAGTTCTTGGCATTCCTACGCTGCGTCTTCGCGGTCCCTACTTCGCAATCGCGATGTTGGCATTCTCCGAGTTGGCGCGCGTGGTCGTCCTTTCCTGGCCGGATCTCACCCTTGGCGGCAAGGGCGTGTTCCTGCGGAAGCCACGCTTACAGCTCGATGATGAAGGACTGACCTTCCTCGAGAACTTCCAACGGATAATGAACAACAACCAAAACTACTACGCCATGGTCGTTCTGGCGATCGTGGCTGTGGTTTGGTCGTATGTGCTCGGTACATCCCGGTGGGGGCTTAAGTTGCTCGCGATTCGTGATGATGAAGTTGCGGCGCAAGCAATGGGAATCAAGACGACATGGGTGAAGGTGAGTACCTTTGCCGGCAGTGCGATCTTCCCCGGTATTGCCGGCGCGATTTATGCGCGCCATGTTGGCTATATCGACCCCATTACCGTGTTCGGGATCATCTGGACGATTCGGGCGATCACCACATCGATCTTTGGTGGACGGGGCACGATCCTGGGTCCGATAGTCGGTGCAGTTGTGCTCACGCTTGTATCCGAGAAGGTCTGGGAGCAGGACCCGAATCTCTATCAGATTCTGTTCGGTGGCATCGTCATCCTGGTCGTGCTCTTCATGCCCGGTGGATTGATTGAGCTGCTGCAACGATTCCGCCTGATTCCAAGGAGCCGGCGAATATGAGTACGAATACTGCGACGAACACCATTCTTACTGTGCAGAACGTCACCAAACGGTTCGGTGGAATTACTGCGGTGAACGATGCCAGCTTCACGGTTTCTGAAGGTCAGGTCACTGGCGTGATTGGCCCCAATGGATCGGGTAAATCCACCATGTTCAACCTGATCACTGGTGTAGATACACCCGATTCAGGCCGAATCGTCTACCGCAACCAGGATATTGCTGGCAAAACGTCTGATGCAATCAATCGCCTCGGATTGGGCCGAACATTCCAACTCACCCGGCTGTTTCCAACCATGACGGTGATGGAAAACCTCACCGTGGTGACGAATGATTCGTTCGATGGAGCCGAGGACCGGGCTGAGCAACTCCTGGAGAATCTCGGCCTGTCCCGATTGCGAAATGAATATGCATCTAACCTGAGCTATGGGCAACAGAAGCTCGTCGAATTTCTGCGCCTGAGCATGATCGATACCGACCTTATTCTGCTGGATGAGCCATTTGCAGGAGTGAACCCGATTATGGAGAAGAAACTGCTGGAGCAAATGGATGTCTGGATTGCCGAGGGCAAAACGCTTTTGCTGACCGACCATGAAATGGCGATCATGATGGAACTGTGCGACAAAATGTACGTGTTCGATTATGGCCAGATTATCGCCTCTGGCACACCGGCAGAAGTGCGAGAAGACCCTCGTGTGATGGAGGCCTACTTTGGAACATGACACCATTCCCACAGCGGGAGTCTTCCTGGACGGGGAAGACCCCGCCGCCAGTATTGCCAATCCAATGCTCAAGATCGACTCGATCAATGTGAGCTATGGTCAGGTTCAAATTCTTCACAGTGTCTCCATGGTTGTGCATCCGGGTGAGGCAGTGAGCATCATCGGGCCGAATGGCGCAGGCAAGTCAACCGTGCTCAAATCTGTCTGCGGCATGCTTAAACCATCTGCCGGGGAGATCACGATGGAGGGCAAGAGCATCCTCGGTCAACGGCCGGAAAACATTATTCGGCACGGAATGGCTGTGGTGCCGCAAGGTCGCATTGTTTTCACCAATATGAGCGTGACAGAGAACCTTGAATTAGGAGCGTATTCCCTCAAGGACAAGACGCGTATTCCGGATCTCATGGACCAGGTGTTTACGCTGTTTCCACGCCTCGCGGAACGGCGTAAGCAGATGGCCGGTACCATGAGTGGCGGCGAGCAGCAGATGTTGGCCATGGGTCGCGCCCTGATGAGCGCTCCCCGTATTGTGTTGATGGACGAACCATCTCTCGGGCTTGCACCGATGTTTGTGGATTTGATCTTCGAACAAATTGGCGTGCTCAAAAACGAGGGATTGACTCTCCTCCTGGTGGAACAGAACGCCACCAGATCGCTCCAGATAAGTGACCGGGCATATGTACTGGAATTGGGAGTGAACCGATACACTGGTACTGGTGAGGCGCTTCTTGCTGATCCACGTGTCCGTCAACTGTATCTCGGGGGCTAACCAACATCGTCAAACCACATCTCATCATCATCTCTGGCCCACCTGCAGCGGGGAAATCCACCTGTGCTCGTCCCCTGGCGGACGCACTCGGTTACCCGCTGCTTGGCATGGACTCCATGAAGGAGCGACTCGCCGATGCTATCGGCCGTGATGCAATGACGTTTGCAGACGCGCTCGGTGATGCGGCTGTGCTCGAGACCATAGCTATCGCCCATGAGCTCCTGCTACGTGGCCAAAGCGTGATCGTGGAAGGGTTCTTCCAAAGTGATCGCTATAGCGCAGATTTCGAACCGATTACGACTATCGCCAACTCTGTTCTGGTGCATTTGCACGCCGAGGATCCTGTGCTCAAGGAACGATACGAGAAGCGCGCGTTGCGGGGAGTTCGTCACTGGATTCATGATGATCTCCAGAAGTTGCCGAACCTCCAGCCAAGGCTACCTGCCCATATGGCGGAGCCACTCGATCTGAAAATACCGCAACTGATTATCGATACCACGCACCGCATGGTGGATATTCCCGGCACCGTGATCCTTATCCGTACCGAATTACAGCTGCAAGCACTGGAGCAATCCGCATGAGCACT
>CAZYDY010000264.1:1769-3302 GCA_964646245.1 uncultured Sphaerobacteraceae bacterium | reverse complement strand
GGAATCATCCAGATTGAGATGAACTTCCTGCCGGACGTGTTCGTGCCGTGCGAAGTCTGCAACGGTGCACGTTATAACCGGGAGGCACTCGAAATCCTGTACAAGGGCAAATCCATTGCCGATGTGCTGGACATGAACGTCGAAGAGGCGCTCACTTTCTTCGAGAATGTGCCGAGCATTAAGAACAAGCTACAAACTCTCTTCGATGTTGGCCTGGGCTATATCAAGCTTGGGCAGCCGGCGACACAACTTTCCGGTGGTGAGGCGCAGCGCGTAAAGCTGAGCAGTGAACTCGCTCGCCGCTCAACCGGCAAAACGATGTATATCCTGGATGAACCGACGACCGGTCTTCACTTTGCTGACATTGAGCGTTTGCTCGCGGTTCTGCAGCGACTTGCTGACGGTGGGAATACGGTTCTGGTGATTGAGCACAACCTGGACATCATCAAGAGTGCTGACTGGATCATTGACCTGGGGCCAGAAGGTGGTTCCGGTGGTGGCCTGATTATCGCCGAAGGAACGCCGGAAGAAATCGTAAATGTTGAGAAATCTTTTACCGGACATTACCTGAAACCGTACCTGATGGACGCTCCAGTCGGCGTTCAATGACGGTGTTCACGGTGATTTCATGTAGATGCCCTTGGTAAGGATGGCCAACGTTTGCTACTATCCCCTTCAGATAAGTCGCAACGGTTGCATTCGGTACCTGGTGCGAAGGTGAACCGCGGCAATCCTGATCCGAAAGGTTCGGCAGGGTGAACAACGCCGTATTGGTGCTCAACCAAAACTATGAACCATTGAACGTGTGCGACGTTCGGAGAGCTCTTGTGCTCATTTTTGGGGGCAAGGCTGACATGCTCGAGCGTCGCCCCCAGCATCTCCACACAAGCAATCGATCATTCCAGGTGCCCTCGGTCATTCGACTGCGGGCATTTGTGCGTCGGCCTCGCCCGCGCGTCAAGCTCAGTCGGCGGGAGATATTCATCCGCGACCGATTTACATGCCAATATTGTGGAGTGATGGAGAAGGACCTGACTGTCGATCACATTGTCCCTCGCAGTCGAGGCGGTCGCCACGAATGGACGAACGTCATCACCAGCTGCAAGGCGTGTAATCATCGCAAGGGCAACAAGAGCTTGCAGGAGGCGCGGATGGTGCTTGCCAATGAGCCTTACGAGCCTCGACCCGGCATGTATTACACCATCGAACGCAGGCTCGACCTGACCCGGCAGCTGGATTGGCACGATTATCTGCCCGGCATCGAACTTAGTTCTCCCTCCTCTGATCCGAGCTCTACCAGCCCCGCGGCGGACTGATCGGCAAGCGTGCGTGAACGCAACCCTGCTGGTCGATCGGACCCGCGGGGCATAACCCCTTGTCAGCGACCGCCCTTTGGCGGCACGCTTGTACCAGCATGTAATTCGATTGTTGAAAGGTTTCTTGAGAAATGAACGATATACGCATGATCCGGGAGAACCCGGAAGAGTTTAAGCGGCGCATCGAGACGCGCGGTGAGGAAGTAGATGTCGATCA
>CAZYDY010000264.1:0-1669 GCA_964646245.1 uncultured Sphaerobacteraceae bacterium | reverse complement strand
TTCACGCCGAAACCGCACTGGGACCTCGCCGAGGAGCTGGAGGTTATCGATTTCGAGCGGGCAGTGAAGATTGCCGGTTCGCGATCGTACATTTTGCGAGGGGAACTGGCCCGTATGCAGCGGGCATTGATTGACTGGATGCTCGACGTTCATACAGAGCGCCACGGGTACCTGGAAGTGCATCCACCGTATCAAGTGAATAGCGATGCCCTGGTGGGTACAACCCAGTTGCCGAAGTTCGCCGACACGCTGTTCAAGGACCACGAAGAAGACAAGTGGCTGATTCCAACGGCGGAGGTACCGGTCACCAATATCTACCGTGAGGAGATCCTGGATGGTGAGGTACTGCCGGTATACCTCGTAGCAGGAACGCCCTGCTTCCGGCGCGAGAAGGTTTCCGCAGGACGCGATGTGCGTGGCATTAAGCGCGTTTTCCAGTTCATGAAGGTGGAACTGGTGAAGTTCGCGCATCCTGACGAATCGGACGCGGAGCTGGAGCGGCTGATTGGCGAGGCGACCTACATTGCCGAACAGCTTGGCTTGACCTATCGTCTGCTCGACCTCTGCACGGGCGATATGGGATTTGGTTCAGCGCACACCTACGATATCGAAGTATGGGCACCTGGTTGCGAGGAATGGCTTGAGGTAAGCAGCTGCACCAACTTCCGCGATTACCAGGCACGACGTGCCAATATTCGGTATCGTGCCGAGAATGGGAAGCCAGCGTTCCTGCATACGCTAAATGGATCGGGCCTGGCGATTCCTCGCGTGATGATCGCGATCATGGAGAACTACCAGCAGGAAGACGGCACGATTGTTGTGCCGGAAGTGCTGCGGCCATACATGGGCGGCAGGACCGTAATCGGAAAGCAGCAGCCGATTGGTCCGAGCAAGCACGCAGTCTAGATCAACAAAAGCGGGACGGGATCTGTATGATCTCGTCCCGCTTTATTGTTCCCCTACCCCAGAGGTTTTCGAGCAACGAAGTTGATGAGCGCGGATTGACCTCGGTGGGCCACTCCATCTTCTACAAGGCGATCCTCCGATGTCAGTTCGATGATCTCGAACTCACCAAACGAATCGCGAAGCATGTCCTCGGTATACATGTGCGCAGGATCGGAAGGTCCACCGGTGCCAAGTTCGACCTGTTCCGGACGATAACCGTGAAGCATGAGATACCCACCCGGTTTCACGGCGTTTCTCATGTTCTCGAAGAGCTTTGGCCTGATGTCGGGTCCGGCGAACTGGATCATGATGCCGACGACGTGATCGTAAGAATCTTCGTACCAGGTCCAGTCGGTGACATCCGCCTGTTCGAAAATGGGATGGACTCCTGCCTCTTCCGCCAGCTTCCTGGCCTTGCGGAGCGCGACAGTAGAACCATCGACTGAATGGACCCGGAGGCCCTGCTGCGCAAGGTAGACGCCGTTGCGGCCCTCACCGTCGGCAACCATGAGCGCAACCTCACCCGGCTTGAAAAACTGTATTCGCTCGGTGAGAAAGTGGCTGGGCTCCTTGCCGAAAAGATAGTTCTTGTTGGCATATCGCATGTCCCAGGAATTCATGTGGCCTCCAGTTCATCCATCAGCGTTGATACAAGTTCACTGGCCGGCATTTCCCGCGCCAGGGGAGCACCCTGTCCCGCCCAGTGTGCAGCTATCTCATCATT
>CAZYDY010000263.1:0-3333 GCA_964646245.1 uncultured Sphaerobacteraceae bacterium | reverse complement strand
TGATCTACGCCGTGGCCGAGAAGCTCGGATTCGAGCGAGACCAGGTTGAGTGGGGTCGCACTCCGTGGAACAACAGCTTCGCCCCGGGGCCAAAGCCATTTGATGTGTACATCGGCCAGGTCAGCATTACAGAAGAGCGCGCTCGCGCGGTTGGTTTCAGCCGTCCATACGTGCAGGGTCAACTGGCCGTGATCACGATGGAAGGCAGCCCTGTAATGGAGGCGGAGACCTTTGCGGACCTCGCCGAGTTCAGCTGGGGTGTCCAGATTGGCTCCACGTACTACAGCTACCTGGATGAGTTCATTCAGCCCAGTGGCGAAGTGATGGTGTTCGATACGAACCTCGATTCGCTCACCGCACTTTCCAATGGCACCGTGGATGCCGGCTTGCAAGACCTGCAGATCGCCTACTACGTCACCGGGGATCAGTTCCCGGAAATGGAGATTGCCGGTGTATTGCCAGTGCGCAGCGATGGCGGTAGCGGCCTTGTGACCGAGATCGATTCCGAATTGATTCCGTACCTGGATGCAGCGATTATCGCGCTGGAGAACGACGGTACGATTCAGGAACTTTACGACGAGTACCTGGCTCCGGCACCGGACCTCAAGGAATTCAGCGAATAAGATTCCTCAATCGCGTTACAATGGAAGCCGAACCGCGACGCTGCGGTTCGGCTTCCACTTTTGCACGAAAAACCCCCGGAGTACCAGGCTAGATGTCTACATCTCCTCCGCCACCACTGACGGATGCTCAAGTGGCCGAACTGTTGCGGCCAAAATCATTCTGGGTTCAGCCCGGAGTGTTGCGATCGCTCCTCATCGCCATCGTCAGCACGATCGTGATTTTCGGCGGCATGGCCTGGCTTATTGGCCAAACCGAAGGCTGGGCCTCGGTTCAGCAGGCGTTCTTCAGCCCGCCAGACCTCCGGGCAGCCTGGCCCAAGGTGGTTGAAGGTTTCAAGCTCAATATCAAGATGTTTATGATCGCGGAGCCACTGGTGCTCGTGATCGGGCTGGCATTGGCGCTGATTCGTATTGGCACCAGTCCGGTGCTCTTTCCGTTGCGAGCACTGGCAATTGGTTACATCGATCTCTTTCGCGGTGCCCCGGCGCTGTTGGTAATCATGATGCTGGGCTTCGGGATGCCAGGCCTGCGTATTGAGTGGTTGCCGAGTTCCCCGGTTTTTTGGGGAACAACCGCCTGTGTTATCACCTCCGCAGCCTACACGGCCGAGATCTTCCGCGCCGGTATCGAGAGCGTCCACCGGAGCCAGCGCTCGGCGGCACGTTCCCTTGGCCTGAGCAACTTCCAGACATTCCGACATGTTGTGCTGCCGCAGGGCATCAAGGCAGTCATTCCGCCGCTCATCAGCGGGTTCGTATCGCTCCAGAAGGAAACTGCACTGGTTTCCACTATCGGTCCGCTGGAAGCTACCCGGCAGGCCCAAATTTACTCCGGCCTGAACTTTAACTACTCCAGCTACGTGGTGGCGGCTTTCCTGTTTATCGCGATTACGATCCCGATCTCCCGCTTCACCGACTGGCTGTTACAGCGATCTGCGGCTCGCATGCAGATGGGAGGCACCGCATGAGCGATATGCTGCGCTATGAATCTGTGTACAAGGCGTATGATCAAAACCTGGTGCTGCAGAACATCAACCTCAATGTGCCCGAGCATTCCGTTACCTGCCTGATTGGTGCATCTGGTTGTGGCAAGAGCACACTGCTCCGCTGCACGAATCTTTTGGAAGATATCCAGCATGGATCCATTTGGCTGAAGGATCAGGATATCGCCAATAGCCGCCGCCATGCTGATGACATTCGCACCCGGATCGGCATGGTGTTCCAGAGTTACAACCTGTTCCCACATATGACGGTGCTGAAGAACATAACCCTGGCGCCAACCAATGTGCGTAACAAAAATCGGGGTGAAGCCGAGGATCGCGCTCGCGAATTGCTTAATCGATTCGGGTTATTGGACAAGGCACTGGAATATCCGGATCGCCTGAGCGGTGGCCAGCAACAGCGAATTGCTATCATCCGGGCCCTGGCCATGCAGCCAGATGTGCTGCTGCTGGACGAAGTCACCAGCGCGCTTGATCCTGAGATGGTGGGTGAAGTGATGGACATCATTGTAGAGCTGAAAAATCTCGGCATGACGATGATGTTGGCGACGCACCAGATGGGATTTGCGCGACAGATTGCCGATAACGTGGTGTTCCTGGATGGCGGTAACGTGCTGGAGCAGGGGCCTCCGGATCAACTGTTCGGGAACCCACAGAACGAGCGCACGCGCCACTTCCTGGAACGCGTGATGATGGCTCTGTAGGCTGTCTTTATATTCGCCGTTATCGTTGCCAATCTCCTGACACCCGGTAAACTACAAATTATCTGGGCCTTCCAAAACGCCATTTGACGTCTGGTCGCAGTGCGTCATGCCTATTCGTGTTTCTACAGGAGATACATCGCAATGCCTCTGAATCGAATGACGCGTCCCCTGAATCGCCGATCATTAGCAGTGAGCGGAGCTTCCGCGTTGACTGCCACCAGGCTGACTGGCGTCATTCGCGCGCAGGAAGCGACACCTGCAACCGAGGATTCGATTGTCACATCGGAAGTGTTGCTGACTGGCCTGGCTGATCCGCGCTTTGTGGTGGTGGATGGTACTGACGTGTACTTCACGGAAGCTGGCAGTGCCGGAGATGAGCCTGTCCACCTTCCCACAGGAGTTGGCACACCGGAAGCAACTGAGCCTGTCAGCTTTGCTGGCCCCACGGGCAAGGTATCCAGGCTTGCGGCTGATGGGAGCGTCACTGAAATCGCCAAGGACTTGATGAGCTTCTCCTTTGGTGCGTCTGGAGAGGTGAATGGACCAGCTGGCCTGGCGCTGGATGGTGAAGGGTCGGTGTACGTCGCCATGAGTACCGGTCCGGCGATCCAGGATGTCCCTCGGCTTGGCGAAGAAGGCATGCTGCTGAAGATCGATATCGAATCCGGTGAGCGTACCGCAGTTGCAGATCTCATTAATTGGGAGATCACGCACAATCCTGATCCTGCGGAAGTCTTCAGCAATCCCTATGGCATGTGCCTGGTGGATAGCGTGGCGTATGTTGCCGATGCTGCCGGCAACACGATTATCGCCGTTGATACAGCAACGGGCGAGATGTCCACGTTTGCCATTACCGGAGGTCTGGAAGTGGACTTCTTCCCCGAAACAGGCAACCCTGCCCGGGATGGAGCACAAGAGATCGACAGCGTACCGAGTACCGTTCAACCAGGGCCGGACGGGCGATTGTACGTGACATACATCACCGGTGGTCCATTCCCGCCGGGA
>CAZYDY010000262.1:2022-3375 GCA_964646245.1 uncultured Sphaerobacteraceae bacterium | reverse complement strand
GCGAATCCTCCCAGCAATAGACCGAATACCAGGAGCACAACGCCGAGGAACCGGATTCTATCTTCGGCCGACGTCTCATTCGACGTGAGCAAGAGTAAGCCGAGAACCAACGTGAGGGCGGAGAGACCGAGCGTAGCGAGACTCAACCCGGAACGGCCTTCTGCCGTTATGAGGCCGACAATTTGCAGCACCGCAAATACAACCAGGCCCCAGCCAAGGATGAGGCGCACGGCGTTGTTCGAAACGTAATCAGACCACCAGATCGTGGTTGCGATGGCGCCGACTGTCACACCGATACCTGCCCGGAATGCATTGAACGCAATCACGCGGCTGGCTTCGCCGCGAAGCGATTCCCATGCAAGCTGAAGGCTTCCGAGAAGAAAGACCAGGCCGATGAGCTGGAGTAACCAGTCGCCCGCACGATCGGTGGCGATGAGCATGTACACACCGATTACCACCAGAATGATTGCCTCGGCGGCCACCACTGGCCACTTCACATCCGAACGCCACGGCTTGCCCCTGTCCAGGAATCCTTTTGCGGTATCAGACATTTTCTTCCCCCTGATTGAGAATACGATTCCGATGCGGAGCCGTAACGCGATGACTTCCTGAGATATGTCGTTATCCTATACGAGATCAGACCTGCCAAAACACGGGTACCAGGAACACTGCCACCACGTAATAGACGACCATCACGGCCGTTCCGAGTTTCCAGTAGTCGGTGAATTTGTATCCCGCGGGCTCCATCACCATCAGGTTCGCTGGTGTGGCGATCGGCGTGAGCAATGCCGCGGCGGCTGCAACATTCAGGCACATCAGTAACGCCATCGGATCGTAGCCACCCTCCAGTGCCAGGGAAATGGTGATAGGGATCAGAATCAGGGCTGTGGCTGTATTGCTGATCACCTGACCGAATACCGCAGTAACCAGGAAGATGGCGCTCATGATTGCGACCGGTCCGAGATGTCCGATCGATCCCAGAATCGAATCGGCGACAACCTCGGCAACACCAGTGGTGGTGATGGCGTCTGACAGCGGAATCATGGCCGCGACCAGAATCAGAGTGGTCCAGTTCATGGAACGATGTGCCTGGGGCACACTCACCACCTGGAACAGGATCATGCCAATGGCGCAGAGCAAGCACGCGATTGCCGCAGGTACGATTCCGGAAACAAGCAGGCCAACCATTCCGGCAAGCAATGTAAGGGCGGGTATTGCTTTCATGCCGAGCGCAACGTTTTGCCGCTTGATGGCGTCAGGGAAATCAACAACCACAACGTTCGGATCGGAAACGTGCCGGTCCAACGCATCCCAGGTGCCCTGGAGCAGCAGGGAATCACCTGACTGAAGCAC
>CAZYDY010000262.1:0-1922 GCA_964646245.1 uncultured Sphaerobacteraceae bacterium | reverse complement strand
CGATTGCCTCTTCAGTGAGCGGCCTCCCCTTCTTGTCTTTCACACTCAGGATGGTCAGCCGCGCCTGCGGGTCGACGCGAACCTCCTGCGCTTGCAGGCCGTTTAGCAACGACACCGAAGGAATCGCAAAACGCATAATCTCGTCGCCGCCAACATACTGTCCCTTGAGTTGGGCAGGTAACGCGCTGAGGTCACGGGTCAGCGATTTGGGAGTGCGATCCGGCAGCAACCTGTTGCCAAACACGAGTGCCACTATCACGGTTCCAACGAGCAACGGTAATCCGACGAGTCCGACTTCAAAGAATCCAATGGTGCCGACGCCTGCCTGATCGGCACTTTCCGAGACGAGAATCGTTACTGGCGAACCAGTGAGAACAAGTAACGCGCCGGCATGGGCAGCGAACGCCACCGGCATCAGCAGCCTGGAGGGGAGAAAATCGAATCTCACGGCCAGCACAACGACCAACGGATACATCGCCGCGACTGAGCCGTTGGGAGTGATAACGGTGGTCAGAAGCGCGACCACGATCATGACCAGCAGGGTGAGCATTACGCGACTTTGACCGGCATGTTTCACGACCTGCTGGCCCATCCAGGTCGTTACGCCTGCGGCGTCCAGTCCTTCAGCAACAACGAATAACGCGGCAATCAGGATGATGGTGGGGGTACCAAATCCACCAACAGCCTCTTCGAGGGTAACGATACCTGTGGCCCAGAGGGAGAGTGCGACTCCTAACGCCACGATTCCTACAGGTACGCGGTTCCATGCAAACACCACCACTGCGGCGGCAAGGATTAACACCACTACCCATTGATCGCTCAAGAAGACTCTCCCTAATTACTATACGCATCGGGGACGCAACTATTTGCCACAGCTTCGGGATCTAGAACCCAACCGGGTACCCTGGACCCCACGGAATTCCCACAACGAACCAGATGACAAAGAGCACGATCCAGACTGCGCCCATGACGACGGCGTACGGAATCATGAGCGAGATGATGGTGCCGATACCCACATCTTTCCGGTAACGCTGGGCCACCGTGACGATGAACGGGAAATAGACCATGAGCGGGGTGAGCGTATTTACCGGCGAATCGCCAACGCGATAGGCGGCAAGCAGTGTTTGTGGCGCTACATCCAGGCGGGCAAAGACCGGGATGAAGATGGGTGCGAAGATCGCCCACTTCGGAAGCGCGCCCGGAAGAATGAAATCGAGCAGGAGAATGACGAAGATAAACCCGACCATCAACGCTATGGCGCCAATGTTGGCGGACTCCAGCATCTCCGCCAGTGAAATGGCGATAACCGGAGGGAGATTGGTGTAGTTAAAGTACGCGATAAACTGGGCGATCATCAGGAACATCAGGATGAGACCACCCATGCCACTGAACGTTTTGGTGATGGCGGCAATCACATCATCGGCCGATTTCACCGTGCCAGCGCCTATGCCGTAACACACCCCTGCGACCAGGAAGAAGAGCGCGATGATGAAGAGCAGGCTATCCATAAAGGGCGTATTGCCCAGGATGTCGCCAGTCTCCGGATGTCGGAGAGGCGCACCGGGAGGTGCTGTTACCAAGGCGACAAGGGCCAGCGTACCCAGGAACCCGAACAAGGCGTAGCGGAGCCCTTTGGCTTCGGCGACCTTTGCATCGTCCGAAAGCTCTTCATTTGCACTGCCTGAATCATCACCGGCGAGAGTGCGATCCCATGGCCCCAGACGCGGCTCAACCACTTTCTCCGTAAGGATTGTGGCTACCAGGCACAGCACCAGCAGCGAGACGACGCCGAAGTAATAGTTGTTCAATACCGTGAGCGATTCTCCGCCAGTGAGCAGGATCGCCTCGTTCGCGATCTCGGTGATGAGCGCATCAGTCGGTTGCGGAATGATATTGACCGCAAATGTTGCGGCAACTCCGGC
>CAZYDY010000261.1:0-3388 GCA_964646245.1 uncultured Sphaerobacteraceae bacterium | reverse complement strand
AGCAAGTACTTCCGCAAGGCGGGGGTGCCGCAGTTCGATGCCGATGGCAAGCAGCTCTTCAATGAAGACGGTACTCCGCAGACTGGTCCCGAGCGATCCGCCAAGCAGGTGATCGGTCGACTGGTTGGTGCCTGGCGATTCTGGGGTGAAACCCACGGCTACTTCGCCAGCGAAGATGATGCCCAGGCGTTTGAAGACGAACTGAAGTACATGATGGCCAACCAGATGGCCGCGCCCAACAGCCCGCAGTGGTTCAACACCGGCCTCAACTGGGCGTACGACATCACTGGTCCGGCACAGGGTCACTACTACGTTGATCCCGCCAACCCGACCGAAGTACAGACCAGCACCGACGCCTACACCCGACCGCAGCCACACGCCTGCTTCATCCAGAATATCGAGGATGACCTGGTGAACCCGGGCGGCATTATGGACCTCTGGGTCCGTGAAGCCCGTATCTTCAAGTACGGCTCCGGTACCGGTACCAACTACAGCAAGATCCGCGGTGAGGGCGAGCCCCTCAGTGGTGGTGGCTCCAGCTCTGGCCTGATGAGCTTCCTTAAGATCGGTGACCGCGCCGCCGGTGGCATCAAGAGTGGTGGTACCACTCGTCGTGCCGCCAAGATGGTGACGCTGGATGCCGACCATCCGGACATCGAGGCCTTTGTCGACTGGAAGCCGCGCGAAGAGCTGAAGGTTGCGGCGATGGTGGAGGGCATGAAGCACCTCTCGCCAGAACAGCAGCAGCGCGCCGAAGAACTTGGCCTGGAACTGAACTACGACTACAACGGTGAGGCTTACGCGACCGTATCCGGTCAGAACAGCAACAACTCCATACGCATGAGCACCGAGTTCATTGAAGCTGTGCGTGACGACAAGGACTGGAACCTGATCCGTCGAACCGATGGCAGTGTGCACAAGACCGTGCGTGCTCGCGATCTGTGGAACCGCGTGGCCGTAGCTGCCTGGCAGAGTGCCGACCCGGGTGTGCAGTTCGATAGCACCATCAACGAGTGGCACACCAGCCCCGAAGGTGGACGCATCAACGGCAGTAACCCGTGCTCCGAGTACATGTTCCTCGATAACACGGCCTGCAACCTCGCCAGCATGAACCTCATCAAGTTCATCAATACAACGACTGGTGAGTTCCATGTAGACGACTTCAAGCACGCTACCCGACTCTGGACCATCGTCCTTGAGATCAGTGTGCTGATGGCGCAGTTCCCGAGCGAAGAGATTGCCCGCCTGAGCTACGACTACCGCACCCTCGGCCTTGGTTACGCCAACCTCGGTACCGTGCTGATGATTCAGGGCCTGCCGTACGATAGCGGTGATTCCCGCGCGTATGCCGGTGCGATCACTGCACTGATGACCGGTGAGAGCTACGCTGCCAGCGCCGAGATGGCGAGTGTGCTTGGTCCGTTCCCGGAATATGAGCCGAACGCACCACACATGCTGAAGGTCATCCGTAACCACCGCCGCGCTGCCTACGATGCCCCGAAGAACGAGTACGAAGGCCTGAGCGTGCTGCCGAAGGCGATTGACCAGGAAGCTGCCCCGCAGGATATCCTGACCGCCGCGCAGGAAGCGTGGGATCGTGCCCTTGCCTCCGGTGAAGAGCATGGTTACCGCAACGCCCAGACCACCCTGCTGGCACCAACCGGCACCATCGGCCTGCTGATGGACTGCGACACCACCGGTGTTGAGCCAGACTTCGCGCTGGTGAAGTTCAAGAAGCTCGCAGGTGGTGGCTACTTCAAGATCGCCAACCAGAGCATTGATCCGGCCCTGCGCAACCTCGGTTACAACGACGAGCAGCGCAAGGACATCCTTACCTACGTGCTTGGCACCATGGACCTGGATGGCACACCGCACATCAACCGCGAATCGCTGAAGGCCAAGGGCCTGAACGACGACGATATCGCCAAGATCGAAGCTGCCCTGCCGAGCGTGTTCGAGCTCGGGTTTGCCTTCAACCACTGGGCACTCGGCGATGAGGCTATCCAGCGCCTCGGCTTCACCATGGAGCAGGCCAGTGCGCCAGGCTTCAACCTGCTGCGAGCCCTCGGGTTCACGAACGAGCAGATCGAAGAGGCGAACGAGGCAATCTGCGGTACGCAAACGGTTGAGGGTGCCCCGCACCTGCGACCCGAGCACTACGCCGTGTTCGATACCGCCAACAAGAGCGGCAAGAAGGGCACCCGCTTCATCCATCACATGGGCCACATCGGTATGATGGCTGCTGCCCAGAGCTTCCTGAGTGGTGCGATTTCCAAGACCATCAACATGCCAAACGAGGCCACTGTTGAGGATGTGGAAGACGCCTACTACGAAAGCTGGAAGCAGGGCATCAAGGCCATGGCCCTGTACCGCGATGGTTCCAAGATGAGCCAGCCGCTGAGCGCCAAGAGCGATACCGTGATTGACGAGGAAGTCGTCAAGCAGACGGTGGAAGAAGCCGTTGCTGCCGCGGTTGAAGGCAAGGATGCCGAGATCGCAGCACTGCAGGCGAAGATCGCCGAACTGGAAGCGCAGAAGAGCAAGCTCGCCGCTGGTGCAGCTGCTCCGGCACAGGGTCAGCAGCAGCTACCTGGTATGCCGCACATCCCGACCCGACGTCGATTGCCGGCCAAGCGCCACGGATTCACGCAGGAGACCCGCATTGCTGGTCACAAACTGTACCTGCGCACCGGTGAGTACGAAGATGGAACGCTGGGCGAGGTGTTCATTGATATGCACAAGGAAGGCGCGGCCTTCCGCAGCATGATCAACCAGTTCGCCATCGCCATCAGTAAGGGACTTCAGTACGGCGTGCCGTTGCAGGAGTACGTGGATACCTTCACCTTCGTGCGGTTTGAGCCGCAGGGTATGGTGAGCGGACATCCGAACATCAAGATGGCGACCAGCGTGATCGACTTCGTGTTCCGCGTGCTGGGTATGGAGTACCTGGGTCGTACAGACCTGGTGCAGGTACCACCGGCCCCGATCGACAGCACCGGCGAAGATGCCGACCTGCAACAGGGAGTAGGCGATAGCCCGGCCCAGCGCATTGCGAGTGTTGATGCCCCGGCCGTGCCGACCGTGAATGGAAACGGCAATGGTTCCAGCAACGGGAACGGTCACAGCCAGGAAGCGTCTGCACAGCAGTCCGTGATTGCCAGCGCTCCGGCGCAGGCTCCGGAACCTGCGCCTGTGTCAGCGGTGAGCGAGACCATCCAGATCTCGACCGCCCAGGCACCGAGTGCGCGAGACCAGCAGCTTGGCGAGATGATGGGAGATGCTCCCTTCTGCGACAACTGCGGCCACGTAACGGTACGAAACGGCGCATGCTACCAGTGCCTCAACTGCGGAAACAGCACCGGCTGCAGCTAGAGATTTACTGAGAGAA
>CAZYDY010000260.1:2237-3412 GCA_964646245.1 uncultured Sphaerobacteraceae bacterium | reverse complement strand
GGTTCGCCCGGTCTCGTGTCAGGATCGGGTTTTGTCATCGTCTGTTCCCGTTGGAATATCGGAGGATTCTCGGCTGATATCGAGGGGATGCCAACCTCACCGGCTATTCCCTTACATTACAAATCGGCGACCAGCAGCTCTCGCGTGATCTCGCTGATGAAAATCTCGCCAGTGACGACATCGGCGAACAGCTCGCCGTACACAGAAACAATGAGGGGACCGTCCTTCGTCATGATGAAACCAACATCGTTGACAGTTGTCACGTGGCTACCGGTTTTGCTCCCCCACTCCATATCCTTGGGAACATAGCGACCTATGCGGCGGCTGTTCGCCTGGGTCTTAAGCACCTCCAGCATTGCCATGCAGCTTTCGGCGCTGGCCGCAGTTCCGTTGAGAATCGTTTCGATGATGAGTGCGAACTCCGCAGGTGTGGCTACGTTCTCACGCTCGCCCTCGGGCGCAGGAGCGCCGCGCATCGGCCGCGCCAGGTAGGAATCCTTCAGGCCAAGCTCGCGCATGGTGGCGTTGATATTCTCCCTGCCACAATGCTCGATCAGGATGTTGGTAGCAGTGTTATCGCTGATGCTCATCATCAGGTAGCAGATGTCTTTGAGCGTCAACGAGACCCCGGGATGAAGTCCCTGCATGACGCCGCTACCTGCCGAGATGTCGGACTCCTGCATCTCGTGGATTTGGCCCAGGTCCGACTCGCCTGCATCAACCATGCGATAGAGCTGGATCATGATCGCGATCTTGATGGTGCTGGCCGCGACGAAGATCTCGTCCTCCCGGTGACCAATACGAGTGCCATCGGGCAAGATAGCGCAGAGGCCCACACGGGCACCCTCGCTCTCGGCTGCGGAAATAATCGTATCTATCGCTGGAATATTCGTCGTGCTCATGCGGCCCCCGGTCATAAAGAAATCAGTCTGCGGGGCCATCTTCTCCGGTATTCATGAATTCGGCAATATGCACGTCGGACACTACGAGGTGCGGGGCGCCTTCCGTTCCGGATCCTTCCGGACCAAGAGCCATCCAATCGCGATCATGACGGCACCCCAGGCGAGAAACGCGAGATCCCACCAGATCCAGTGCTCTTCAGCCACGGTCTCGTTGACGTGATGGATGCCGAGAAGCTGGTGATTTACCGTTCCCTCAACAACATTGAATACGCC
>CAZYDY010000260.1:0-2137 GCA_964646245.1 uncultured Sphaerobacteraceae bacterium | reverse complement strand
ACCAATAGATTACTGCCGGTTTAGAAGTGCACAATTTATGCCATATCAGTGAAACAACATTTACACGGTTGCGGTGGTTCCATGACCGACCACGCGGTGTGGTACGTATGCGGATTCAAGAAAAGCCATATCGTCGTCGCTCAATTCCACATCGAAGGCTCCGATAGCCTCTTCCAGATAGGAAATACGATTAGCGCCGACCACAGGGGCTGCTACCGGTTCCTTCCGCAGAATCCAGGCGAGAGCAATCTGGGACATTGATACTCCGTGACTCCCGGCAAGCTCGGCAACGCGATCGATGATTACCTGATCCGCTTCAGCAGTTGCATCGTATTTAGCCATTGCGATCTGGTCACCCTGCGATCGGGCTGTTCTCACACTTCGGAAATCACGCGCCAATCGTCCTGAAGCAAGTGGACTATACGGCGTTGTCCCGACTCCGGCATCACGACACAACGGCATCATTTCCCGCTCTTCCTCGCGATAGATGAGATTGTAGTGATTCTGCATAGAAATCGGACGCGCCCAGCCATTGCGCTCAGCGATATTAATCATCTTGCCAAACTGCCACGCCCACATGGCTGATGCACCGATATAGCGCACCTTGCCGGCACGGACGATATCGTTGAAGGCTTCAAGCGTTTCCTCAATCGGTGTTTCAGTATCCCATCGATGCATGATGTAAAGATCAACGTAATCGGTTTGGAGCCGTTGAAGGCTGGCATCGATTTCGTGAAGAACCGACTTACGAGAATTACCACCACCGTTAGGACCAGGACGCATTTGTCCCCACACCTTGGTTGCGAGCACGATCTCTTCGCGCCGAGAGTACTTCTTGAGTGCCGAACCGAGAATTTCCTCGCTACGGCCACCCTGATACACATTGGCGGTATCGAAGAAGTTCACGCCGAGATCGAGGGCGCGCTCAACAATTGGGTGCGCCTCTTCCTCGTTGATCCACCAGTCTTGCTCCGGCGACTTGTCGCCGAACCCCATGCAGCCTAGACAGATGCGCGAAACGTCCATGCCGGTGGAGCCAAGCTTGGTGTATTGCATCGGATACTCCTATCTCTTTTGAGAAGAGCCAGTACAAAAGGATGCTTACAGTTTAGGACACGAGAAATCAGCACCATTAGATCGTTCTTGAGACATCCTGAGCGAATACGGGTTGCCTGGAGTCTAATTGAGGTCAATGAACGGATCGTCCAGGTCATACGGGAGGTGGCCGTTTTGCTCGGGGCAGATATGTCCAGGTTCCTTGGGCATGCCACACATTGGGCAAAGCGGGCGGCCTTTGGTCATAAGATCTGCCGCTTCTTCACTAAACGCACGAGCCATTTGCAGGCTCATGCGGAACCGCACGCTAGGCGCGCCTTCCATATCCTCTTGTTGAACATCGTGCGCAGCGAGAATTACTTGCTGGTCACTGGAATCGAATCCCATTTCGATACGGCCAACACGGAATTGCAGGTCCGTCTGGTCATCGTACTCAACATCATGCAGGGCCCAATCGGGCAGGCCACCGATTGACGGCATGAAATCCAGGATCTGCTCCATTGCCATGCCAAGCGCCTGAACCTGCTGCTTTTCCATCCAGAGAATCCAGGTGATGCCGTCAATTACGACGACGATCCGAAAACGACGATCGCCGGGCTCACCCAGTGCCTGGGGTGCCACATACTGAGCATCGCCGCCGGGGACAGGTGAATTGCCAGGGGTTTCCATAAACGAGAGCACTTTCCATATACACGAACGGGAGGCACATTGGCCTCCCGTCCATTATCACAAATTCTGCTTGCGACGTCCTACGATTCGACTGTAGTCACTTCGCGCTCGTCACTTTCGGACACCGGTTCAGCATCAACTACCTCAGTGTCATCGCTGGAAGGCTTGCGGGCCCGCGCAGTTCTGGCGGACTGACTGTAGTTATCCTGCGTGCCGGGAACGTGCTTGAGAAGCTCGTCCAGTTTGAAACCGGTGAGGGCTTCCATCAATGCCGGAGCCTGGGCAACCATGTTGGTGACGTCACCTGTGACACGGTTGATACCAGTTCCACCACCTTCGCCATCGCCACCAGTGGAAACCACGGTGATCTTGTCGACGCGGTTAAGCGGCTCGGCAGCGGCGCGAACAACTT
>CAZYDY010000259.1:0-3413 GCA_964646245.1 uncultured Sphaerobacteraceae bacterium | reverse complement strand
AGACACCATGTCTCCACGTAAACGCGCCGTGATGCTACAAATCGACGAGATGCGCGAGCGTATCGACGAAATGGAGCAACGCATCGCTCGCCTGCAAGGCAGAACCTCGTTCCGCGGAATGCCGGGCAGCACACGCTTCGAGGAGCACGAAACACATCGGGAAATCACACGCACCCGCCGCGAGGGGAGGGCCGGTAGATCTCATCACGGGCATCGTTGCGATCACCACATGGGCGGCGAAGGACGTAAAATGGGTCGCATGATGCGTCGAGCAGCCTCATCGCACTATGCACGCGATGAAGGACAGCTGGATGCATAGTCTCAAATAGCGAGGAATCTAATGATCATTCGACCGGCCGATATCGATGACGCTCACGCCATTGCCACTATTCATGTGCGCAGTTGGCAGCATACCTACACCGATATCCTGCCGGAGGATGGCCTGCAGAATCTCTCCATTGAGCAACGAACACAGCAATGGGCTGGATGGCTTCAGGATGAATCCAGCCCAACCCAAACCCTGGTCGCCGAAAACGATGAAATCATCGAAGGGTTCGCGAGCTGGGGTCCCAGTTCGGATGACGACGCCGAGCCAGGCACGGTGATGCTCTACTCCATCTACGTCAAACCCACATCCACAAGTGGCGGCATAGGCTCCGCCCTGCTGGAAGCCGCCGAGGTAGATATGATCGCGAGCGGTGCCACCCTTGGCACTCTCCGTGTACTGGAAGAAAACGATCTCGCCCGGAAGTTCTATGAGAAGCACGGCTGGCAGCTGGAACCGGAAAGCAACCTGGTAGAGGAGTTCTACGGTATGGAGATGACCACCGTCCGATACCGGAAGTCCTTCATCTAGCAGCCGGTCACAAACCCGATCCGGTGATTGCCGAGGCGTAATACACTGTGAGGTGGCGCATTCGGCGCCTGGAGGTCACCACTCTTGCAACACACCAGAAGACTCTTCGCGTTCCTGAGACCTTACCGTCTGCTTGTTTTGCTGGCGCCCCTGATGATGCTCGGCGAAGTCGCCATGGATCTCATGCTGCCGCGCCTTATCCAGCAAATTATCGATGAGGGTATCGCCAACGATGATCTCGGCATGGTGCTTCGCACCTCCGCGCTCATGCTCGGCCTGGCCCTGCTGGGTGTAATATTCGGCATCCTCTGCGGCGTTTTCGCCGTACGAGCCAGCCTCGAATTCGCAACCGACCTGCGTGACTCCCTCTTTAGGAAAGTGCAATCGCTTTCGTTCGCCAACCTGGACAAGCTTGAGACGGGCGGACTGATCACTCGCCTCACCAATGACGTTGTGCAACTCACAGATGCCGTGCAGATGATGCTCCGCATTCTGGTGCGCGCACCGCTGCTGCTGGTAGGCAGCATAGGAATGGCGATCTGGACTGCCCCGCAACTCTCCCTGCTCTTCGTGGCGCTCATACCAGTGCTGATGATCATGATCGGCATTGTGATGATAAAAGCATTCCCGCGTTTCAAGAAAGTCCAAAAGAAGCTGGATCACGTCAACAGCGTAATTCAGGAGAACCTCGCCGGTATGCGGGTGGTGAAGGCATTCGCCCGCCACACCTACGAAACGAACCGGTTTCGGGACAGCAATAGCGACCTGCGCGATACAACACTGAGCGCTGTCTACGTCGTCATCGTGGTAATGCCAATGATGATGCTCATCGTGAACCTGGGTCTGGTGGCCTCGCTCTGGTTCGGTGGGAACCTGGTGGACACTGGTGACATCGAAGTCGGCGCGCTGGTTGCCTTCACCAATTACATGATGCAGAGCCTGTTCGCGCTGATGATGGTCAGCATGGTGCTCATGCGATTCACCCGTGCGGAAGCGAGCGCAGAGCGTATCAACGAAGCGCTGGAATCAACTCCGGTCGTTATCAACCAGCCCGCAGCCAGGCAGCCGAAGCGCACCGCCGGCAAGGTGCAGTTCGACAACGTCTCCTTCCAGTACGGCGAGGACGCAACTCCGGCCCTGAGCGATATCTCATTCACCGTAAATCCCGGCGAAACATTGGCGATTCTCGGTACCACCGGCTCCGGCAAATCCAGCATCGTCAACCTGGTTTCTCGCTTTTACGATGTCAGCCACGGACGTGTGCTCGTAAACGATATGGACGTGCGCGAGTGGGATGAAGATCGACTGCGCAACCATATCTCGGTTGCACTCCAGGAATCAGTGCTCTTTAGCGGCACCATTCGCGATAACATCCGCTTCGGAAATCCGGACGCAACCGATGCGGACGTGGAACGCGCCGCCCAGATGGCCCAGGCTGAGGAGTTCATCTCCAACCTGGAAGACGGCTACGACAGCATTGTCGGCCAGCGCGGTGTGAACCTGAGCGGTGGCCAACGTCAACGTCTGGCCATCGCCCGGGCAATCGTCCGTAACGCACCGGTGCTGATTCTGGACGACTCCACCAGTGCGGTCGACGTTCAAACCGAGCGCAAGATTCAGGATGCCCTGGCAACTGTCGACACCACCGTCATCATCGTGGCCCAGCGTATCAGCGCAGTGGTGAACGCCAACAACATCATCGTGCTGGAGAACGGCCGGGTAATCGCCCAGGGCAATCACGATGAACTTATTGAATCCAGCGATGTCTATCAACAGATCTATCGCAGCCAGGTAGAGAGTGGGGTGGCCAATGGCACAGCATAGGGGCCCCGGCGCAGCAATGGCTGCCGAGAAGATCGAAGTTAAGGATCGCGGCCGGACCGTACGTCGACTCTGGGGATACCTGCGATACCAGAAGGTATCACTCATCATCGCCGTTTTCCTCATCATGTGCACCGCTGGCCTCCAGATCGCTGGTCCGTACCTGATGGGTGTGGCAATCGACGACTACATCATCCCGCGTGATATGAATGGCCTCGCCCGACTCGCGCTCCTGATGGTAGGTATCTACCTGCTCTCCAGCATCCTCACCTACCTCCAGGCCAGGCTTATGGCCGGTGTGGCGCAACGCACCGTGCATCGATTGCGTGAAGATGTCTTCGGCAAGCTGCAAAGGCTGCCACTCCGATTCTTCGACAGTCGCCCTCACGGCGATACGATGAGCCGTGTAACCAACGACGTTGAAACGATCAACCAGATCCTGACAGAAGGCGCCTCCCAAATCATCAGCAGCCTGCTGATGGGTATCGGCGTCATGATCATGATGTTGGTGCTGCAGCCGGTTATGGGTGTGATCGCAATCACATCACTGGTTCTGATGACGTTCCTGGTGAACAGGTTTATCGCCCCGCGCACGCGGGAAGGATTCCGCGCCCAGCAGAAGGAGCTCGGTGCGCTCAATGGCATCATTGAAGAGACGATTACCGGCCAGCGCACAGTAAAGGCGTACAACCAGGAAAACGAGCGCATCGCCATGTTCGATGTCGCCAACCAGGAG
>CAZYDY010000258.1:0-3421 GCA_964646245.1 uncultured Sphaerobacteraceae bacterium | reverse complement strand
TGGCAACCCTGGATGCGGTCAAACTTGCAGGCGGCGAACCAGCCAACTTCCTCGATGTCGGCGGTGGAGCCAACGAAGAACAAGTCACCAAGGCATTCAACCTGGTACTTGCAGACCCTGCGGTGAATGCGATTCTTATCAACATCTTCGGCGGAATTACTCGCGGTGATGTTGTCGCCCGCGGCATCGTGGCTGCGCTCAACAACGTTGATGTCAAGGTCCCACTGGTGGTTCGCCTCAGCGGCACCAATGCGGAAGAAGGCAAGCAGATCCTTGCCGAGCACGGTATTACTGCCGGCGACAGTATGGATGAAGCCGCCGCCCAGGTCGTGGCAGCGGCAAGCGCGTAGATTCGTGCCCTTTGTCGATCCGCGATCATCACACCCAGGGAGAAAATCGTGAGCATTCTTGTTGATGAAAATACCCGGCTGCTGGTTCAGGGAATCACCGGCCGCGAAGGAAGCTTCCATACCGAGCAAATGCTCGAATATGGCACAAAGGTTGTTGCTGGAGTAACCCCCGGCAAGGCTGGTCAGGAAGTCCACGGCGTACCGGTGTTCAACACCGTTGAAGAAGCCGTGAAGGAAACCGGAGCCAACGCGAGCGTGATCTACGTTCCCGCGCGCTTCACTGTCGACGCTATCTACGAAGCTGCAGACAATGGCATCGAACTCATCGTCTGCATCACTGAAGGCGTACCGGTGAACGACATGGTGGCTGTTTACCATCACGTCAAGAGCAAGGGCGCACGCCTTATCGGTCCGAACTGCCCCGGTATCACAACACCAGGGAAAGCCAAAATCGGCATCATGCCCGGCTTTATCCATGAGCCAGGCAAGGTTGGCGTAGTGAGCCGCTCCGGTACGCTCACGTACGAAGTTGTAGATGCACTCACCAAGGCCGGGCTCGGCCAGAGTAGTGTCGTCGGAATCGGTGGCGATCCTATCATCGGTACCGACTTTGTCGATGTACTGGAACTCTTCCAGAACGATCCGGGAACAGAAGCCATCGTCATGATCGGTGAGATCGGTGGAGACGATGAGGAGACTGCTGCGGAGTTCATTAAGCAGCACGTCACCAAGCCGATGGCCGGATTCATTGCCGGACGCACCGCGCCGGAAGGCAAGCGCATGGGCCACGCCGGTGCCATCATTTCGGGTGGATCAGGTACAGCGGCGGGCAAGATCGAGGCGCTGGAAGCTGCCGGTGTTGCAGTCGCCGAGCGTATGAGCGAAATCCCTGAGCTGCTCAAGGCGAAGTTGAACGCCTGATCAGCCGAGCAAGCGCATAGAAACCACACCGGGCCGCTCCATTTTTGGAGTCGGCCCGGTTGGCCATTATGATGGCATCGTATTCGCGAACCAACTTGCCGGAATAGCAAGGAGACAGATTTGAGCAGAGCACTAATCATCGTTGATGTACAGAACGACTTTTGCGAGGGAGGCTCCCTCGCCGTAGAAGGCGGCAACCAGGTTGCCCGCGAGATCTCTTCCTACCTCCAGTCTCACGGTAGCGACTATGAACTCGTAGTCGCCACGCGCGATTGGCATGAACCGGATAGCGACAATGGCGGGCACATTTCACCAGAGCCAGATTTCGTGGACACCTGGCCTCCTCACTGTGTGGCTGGCACTACCGGCGCCGAGTACCACCCGGAACTGTGGCCGGGCGGGGAACGTTATCCTCACGAAGAAGTTCGCAAGGGATATGGATTCCCCGCGTACTCGGGGTTCGAAGGTGTGAATGACCAGGGGCAGAAGCTGCAAGATATCCTTAAACAGGCCAATATCTCACAGGTAGATATCGTCGGTATCGCGTTCGATTACTGTGTGCGCGCAACATCGCTGGATGCGATTGCGGCCGGCCTTGAAGTTAGGGTGCTCGAAAACCTCACAGCTGCTATCCATAAAGATGGGTCTGCAGGCGATACTATGAAAGACGCGGGAATCACCGTAACGGAATCCTCGACAAACTAAATAACGCAGGAAGGTCCACGAATATGAGACAACCACCTCCACGTCGCCAGGAAGAAGTCCTGTGGCAAGGGCGCCCGAACCGTTTTGTGGCGATTCGAAAGTCCCTGACCGAGCGGTACGAAGTCACGAACGAGCGACTCAAGATCGAGTACGGCATTCTCAATCGCCATACTGAGGAGATCGAACTCTTCCGCGTTCAGGACCTGAGCGTCGAGCGCTCTGTCTTCGACCGTATGTTTGGCGTGGGCAACATTGTCATCCACTCTGGTGACGCCACGGGTGGAACCACTATCTTGTATGACATTCCAGACACCGAGCACGTGAAAGACATCATCCGTGACGCCAGCCGCATCGAGCGGCAGCGGCACAGGGTAGGGGTGTTCGAGGAGAACTGGCAGGAAGGCCTCGAATAGCATTTTGTGCCACGAAGGGGCGGCCGGTGATTACCGGTCGGCCCCTCCGTCGTTTTCTGGCAAGGTGACACCTTCCAGGATCATATCTCGCACCACTGGACTCTCGAATTCGCTTGCCAGCAGATCGTAATAGATATCGTCCCAGTACCGTCCGGCGAACCTTCGTGCCTGCCGTCGCCGTCCAATCTCCCGGAAGCCAGCTTTCTCGTATGCTCTTTGTCCAGCGATGTTCCATTCGAAGGTCAGCAGCATGATGTTGTTGAGGCCCATCACATTGAAACCGTAATCGCACATAAGCGTTGTGGCCTCAGTCCCGTAGCCTCTCCCGCGGAAGTCCTTCTCCCCAATCATGATTCCGAATTCAGCTGTGCGATGGGCCTGATTGATATTGTGGAGGTTCACACCACCGATTGGACGCATGGTGGCTGCCTCGTAGATTGCGAAGTAGGTGATGTCTTCGCCCGTCGCCATACGCTCGTACCAGCTTTCTTCGGCATCCAGGCTGGTTACTCCCATATTCAGAAAGCGCGAAGTCTCCAACTGATTTATCCAGCGATAGTTGATTTCGATCAGCCCGCGATGGATTGGCCCGAGAGCTACCTTCTCCCCGACGACGGTGATAACCGGCTGTGATTGTTCCTGCATATGCCCGCTCCGTTAGAATCGGCAGTAGAATACGAGATTACTACGAGCTTTGGCTCCAGTGTTAGCTGCAACGAGGTCCACATTGATCAACGAACTACACATCAACCAGACACTAACAACTCCCGATGTCGATCTCACCGATCGTACCGTGCTTGTCACGGGAGGCTCACGTGGGGTAGGTGCCGCCGCCTCGAAGTTCGCAGCCGAGGCGGGAGCGGATGTAGTGATCAACTACCGTAGCAAGGAAAAGCGCGCCCAGGCAGTGGCGAACTCCGTCAAGGAGTCGGGCCGGAAGGCCGTTCTCGCCCAGGCAGACCTCACAAACGAGGGCGATGTCGCCGCAATGTTCGCCAGGGCGAAAGAATCCTTTGGCCAGATTGATGTGCT
>CAZYDY010000257.1:0-3430 GCA_964646245.1 uncultured Sphaerobacteraceae bacterium | reverse complement strand
CCCCAACGCCTCCGCCTGATCCGGCAGAAAGGCCGGATTGCGATCGAGATCGAATCGGTATGCCAGAACGGTCCCGCGATGTTCGCCCTCGGCAGCGGTAACTCTCACTCCACTGGGGAGGTCTCGCGAGTCGCCCTGGCCGAGTTCGTGGATATACACCTCGAAGGGCAACCCTCCAACGATCACGAAGAGGCCCTCGATCACCTTATAGGTGCCTGCGGGACCAATGATGTGCAGTGGCTCTGTCTTACCGGAATGTGCGAGCGTGTGCATAAGCCCGGGCAAGCCGGCAACGTGATCCGCGTGAAAGTGGGTCAGGAGGATCGTATCCAGCCGTTTGAAACCCCAGCCGTGCTTGCGCATGGCCACCTGGGTACCTTCACCACAATCGATGAGATGCAGGTGCGCACCGACACGAAAGAGCGTGGCGGAGAGGTATCTGTCCGGAAGCGGCATCATGGCTCCTGTTCCCAGAAGCAGCACGTCAATCATCAGAACTCCCACTTGCGCACGAGGAAAAGTGCAGTTTACAATCCGGCTGGTTATCCATAACGGACAACCCTGTAAGAATCATCGACTGAAGGGACGCTTAATGCTACAGACAACCCTTGTTACGGTCGATGCTGTGAACAATCAGAGCCGCTAGGCACCCCTACCCGTCTTGCGTTCATGGCATCGAATCCACCTGATTTCCTCGCATCCCCTGCGAGGTCAGTTTTGATTTGCCTGAACGAAAGAGAGCCCTTGATGCAAAAGACCCTTGTGAATGATGCCGCTGTGCGCGGCAACACATACCTCAACCCATTCTTTGCTATGGATCGCGCCGCTCCCGGCCGATTCAGAGGGTTTGACATTGTCATTCACAGAATACGACTCGGATTACGAGTACGAGACACAGGAAAAGTTCCTCAAACGTAAGAACCCATCACGAGATATGCGCCAACGCAATCGATTAACACGTCCGCCCCGAACAGAGGCAGACCAGGCGTTCCGGTGTGTGCACTGCAAGCAGTTTATCGGTGCGCCAGTCACCGGCGGTCGACACCGTAATCACTGCCCGAATTGCCTCTGGAGTCGACATGTTGATCACCGCGTTCCCGGTGACAGGAAGAGCGATTGCCACGCAGCGATGGAGCCGATCGGAAAGATCGTGCGCCGTAACGGCGAGCAAGTGATATTGCACCAATGTCGCGGATGCACCCGACAGGATCCGAACAGGATCGCGGCAGACGATAGTCCCCTGCTCCTGATGCGATTGCCGCTGCTGGAGAACCTGGCGGAAGCGGAAGCTGATGCACTCGATCAGGAAACCGCCTGATCGCCAAGCGGCGAGGGAAGTATCCCTCGCCACTTCTTTTTATGGACGATCCAGCAGGATTCCGTGCACCTTGTACCAACGAAGCAGCCCCTGGGCTCCGAGGAAGCTCGGCATGGCCAACTCCATACTGGCGAGTCGGGCTTCCGGCGCATCATCATCGGCCTGGTATTCGTCTCGACTGCGGCGCAGGATCGCATCGGTGAGAGGATCTACATCATCCAGGGAAGTCACCACCTGCTCGGCGATACGAATGCGACTCAGGGTTCGCTCCTCTATCTGTGCTACATGCGCCTCTGCATCAGGTACCCAACCGAAATGCGGTAGCGCGAGTGCAGTTGGTTGCAGTGCGCGTATTTTGACTGCGGTCGACTGCCAGGCGTCGAAGTCCAGTTCAATGGGTGCAAGGGTTGGGATAATAACGTTCGAGTTGGGCAACCGTGCGTGGGTAGCGTCTCCTGCGAAAAGCACCCCATCGTCAAGATTCAGGAATGAAAGATGTGTGCCGGAATGACCTGGCGTGGCGATGGCCCACAAGCGGGTGCCGGGAACGATGTCGCCAGGCGCAACCGGATCGATACGTTCCGGATCAACACCGATTACCTCTCCCCAGAGCTGCTCCATACGATCCCCAAAGCTCATGCCCGCACTTCGCACGAGCCGGGATGGATCGACGAGCACCTGAACGGCATCCTGGTGTAGGGTGACACGTAGATGCGGATGGTCGCGCAACAGTGTGCCGGCACCTCCGCCATGGTCAAGATGGATGTGCGTGAGGACGATGCGGGATATATCGCCCATGTCGATTCCAGCCTCGGCCACTCGCTTTTCGAGCGTCGCCTGCGTAGTGCTCGGTCCGCAGTCGATCATGATCCAGCCGTCCGCTCCACGCACGAGCCAGGTCGCGATGGCTTCGGGCGTATTCTGAAAATTAAGGTCGATCAGGTTGCGATCGGCACTCACTCCGTTCTTCGGGGTTGCGGTCACAGGCGTTCTTCCTTCCGCGGAATTGGCATATAATCGGAAACATGTTGTCGCATGCTACCAACACAGGAACGATATCTACCATGGACTATACCGCCAACAATCAAGACGGCCTCAGCGTGGCCGAAACGGCCCGGATGCTGAATCGCAGCACGGAGCAAGTGCGACGGTACCTGCGCGAGGGACGGCTGGCCGGCCGGCGTATGGGCGGGCAATGGTTCATTGAGCCTGCGGCGGTGGAGGCGTTTACTTCCAGCACGAAGAAAGAAGACCGCTTCACGCGGGACCTTCGTTCATCGGCCCGAACCCGTCCGCTGGATTCCGTAATCGGGATCGGTGCCGGCCCTGGGTCAGACATCGTCAACGGACTTTCCAGCTATCGCGCAAACAGCCTGCATCGCCAGTAAAGGACCCTGCATGTCTGACAGTTCCACACCGACTCAACCGACCGCATTTGTGGACGCCAGCGCGATAGTCGCCCTGGTGGATCGCAATGACCGCTCACACAACGACGCAGTTGCTGCATATCATGGTCTCCAGGAAGAGAACTATCGCCTGTTCACAACCAATCACGTACTGACAGAGGTGGTTCAACTGCTGAACGATGGCGTGGGTGCCGACGTGGCTCGCCAGTTCCTGCGGGATCATCGGCTTGCTGTGTACCACGCAACGGAAGAGGACGAGGCCCGGGCCAGGTCAATGGTGATGTCATCTCGCACGTCCCGTGGGCTGAGCCTGGTGGACGCTGTTAGCCTGGTTGTGATGGAGAAGCTTGGGATCAAGGACGCGTTTGTGGTTGACACGACGTTCCTTGCAGAAGGTCACTAGGAGGCAGCTATGGCATCCGCCTACACAAAAACCTGCCCCGATTGCGGTGCAGAAAACGACAGCAACGACCTGTTCTGCAAGGATTGCGGCACCAGCCTCGCAATGGTGGCTACAGGTGCACAGCAGACCGCAGCGTTTACTCCCATCAATACGGGATCAGAGACGCAAACAACCGCAATCACCCCAGCTGCAGCTCCGCCTGCTGAGGATGCAGGGGGATTCACCAGTATTCCCGAAACCCTGACTCCAGCGTATTCGTATGGTCCGGAACCTGAAAGCACCCGTGGTGCTGTATTGGGATGG
>CAZYDY010000256.1:0-3432 GCA_964646245.1 uncultured Sphaerobacteraceae bacterium | reverse complement strand
TGCGCGAACTGGTGGATCTGTGACATCGCGTCTTCGTCGTTGGCGATTCGTTCGAGATCGGCACCACTAGGCCAGGCGAAATCGAGCTCATCGTTCTCAAAGCTGATGTATTCCTGTGTGCTGTCATCCGGGAAGATGGTGTATTCCGCGCGGGTGATGGTCGGCATTTCCCCGTAGTAATGCTCGTTCTGCTCAAGAACGATCCGCTGGTCGTGTGACCACTCAGTCATTTTGAATGGACCGTTGGAAACTATGTTCTCGGCTTCTACCCATGCTTCGGCGTGTTCCTCAACAACACTCTGTGGGACCGGGCAATAGGTCCAGGTGCTGGTAAGCAGCGGGAAGTATGGGCAGGAATTTTCCATCTCCACGCGGAGGGTCAGGTCGTCTTCGGCAAAGACGGCGAGATCATTGAAATCCATGGTGGCATCTTCGGAATCGATTGCCATGGCGTTCTTGATCGGATGCATGGCCGGTGTGTAGAGGCTCATGGTCATCGGATCAAGCACGCGCTTCCAGGAGTACTCGAAGTCTGCGGCGGTGATTGCTTCGCCATTACTCCACTTCAAATTCGGGTTCAGGTGGAACGTAAACTCGGTGGCATCGTCGTTCACATCCCAGCTATCGGCGCAGCGTGGCACAACTTCACCGGTGGCCATGTCGATTCCGGTAAGACCGTCGAAGATGTTGAAGAAGATACCGAGCTCATCGTAGCCGGTACTTACACCGGGGTCCATGCTCTTGGGCTCTGTCATACCGAGACGAATAACCTGGTCTTCGGCAAGCTCTACTCCGTCTTCCGCGGGGATGTGCACACCAGCCGATCCGCTTTCGGCAGCCGGAGTTGCATCCTGCGCGACAACGGCACGCGGCAGAACGTAGGCCAGGCCTGCGGCTCCACCAACAGCGAGTGCCCGCTGCATTAGTGTGCGTCGGCTCTGGCGGCTGTTGAGCGCATCAAACATTAGATCATCGAGTTCATTCTTGACACCGGGCTTCATATTCATGAAACGGTCCCTTCTTGCCCTGGTTCAGAGCAGACGTCCAAATCCGGGCGCAGCAACAATAGCTGGCCCAACTGTTTGCAATGGCCACGATGCCATTTCTGAGAATGTGTGCACTGTATACCTGAATGAATCCGATGTCAATATTGCTACCAGAATGGAACCTGATTGCATCTCACGAGGGGATATTCAACCTGGTATCAGCTTCGGAAATGGGGAGGATTCCTGCAGACTGGGCAAGGTCCGACGGTATTCGAGGAAACCTGGAGCTCCGCATAACTGCCTGTGGGCTGCCATGGAGCCTGAGACCCATATCGGATCCACCCCTTCCTGCTTTCACGATTCCCAACTATGCGCTGTATGATTCTCGTTTGGGAAACAGAAAGGGCCAGGCAGGACCTTTGGGGGGAGAACAACACCATGTCGGAGCAGGTTGAGTCGTCTCGATCATGGCGGTCATCGATTAGTCACCTTTTCAAGACTTCTCTCTGGCCAGCAGTGATTCTTGCAACTGTTGCTGTACTCATCGCGTCACTGGCTGGCGCCATTCTGCTTTTCGACGGCGCGTGGTTCCTGTTCCAGGTACTGGATACGCATCGAATATCGATCCCGCAACTGCGGATTTCTTTCGCCCTGATGCAATGGCCGGCGATCTGGGTAGCGGAAGCCACTGACTCACTCCCCCTCACGCGATTTGTGTTTAGCCTCACAGTGATGGCGATGCCGCCTATTTCTATTGCAATCTGTTGGTGGATTGTTCGCAAAGCTGCACCGTGGTTGATCGTGTGGCCGGCACTCGGGATCTTCATCATTGACCTGCCAGGACAAATGCACTGGATCGCGACATCAATTCGCACGAACCAACTCTTCTGGCCAATCCTTATGGCGATTTTCATCGGCATGCCGGATCGCGTTGTGCCAGTAGTGGCAATTCTCCTGATCTCCGCACTCTTTATGCACCCACAAATCAGCGTATTCCTTATGGCCGGCGTAGCCGCTGCACTCTTTCTGGGATGGCAACGGCCGGAGCAACGCCAACGCCTATTCGGTACAGCCCTGGTGTTCCTGTTCGCTGCTCTTTACCGATACGGGCTTCTCTCTGGAGGTTATGAAGAGCAGGAAGCCAGCCTGAGTAATCAAATCGCCCAGTGGGAGCGCTCGGTACTTTGGTTGCCGCTCATCGCCTTGATCTCCGCCCTCACCATTGCGATCGTGTTGGTTCTTCGGAGATACACCGTTTGGAAGACGTTGAATGGCCCCTTGGGTAAGTGGGTCATTATTGCAGCAGCAATCCCTGGGATCATCGCGTTTGTTCTATGGGCCGCAGATCCGGAGTTCTGGCGCCACGCAATTAGCTATCGTGGTCCGTCTATGTGGCACTCGCTCATCATTATGGGAATTGCCTTTTTGGACGTCGCGATTCGACATTATCGTCGCCGGACCAGCGACGATGTCCCACTACGAACCATGCTCGCAAACGGTGCGGCTGTGGTGTTTTGCATCACTATCGCGATTCAAAGCTTCACCTGGCACGGTGAGTTGAACAAGATCCGCTCTGCGGCAGCAGAACAGGAACACGGTTGTATCGTCGCCGAAGATCTACCGGGATTCGAGAACAGTCCCCTCAACTTCTGGAGCCTGCCTGCGGCTTCAATTGGCATTCAAACAACAACACCGGACTATGTTGTGTTGCCTGCCGATTTGTGCGAGAGAGCCCTCGCCTCTGGCCATATTCCCATGGATCTCACCAATCAGGATCAAGACACTCCAGGCAGATTCATGAATATGTATCACCTACGCTCACGAGTGGCTGATTCTGCTACTTGCTGGCAAGCCTACGAGGCGGGCTGGCACGACCTGGAAATTACCGGAGACGGAACCCGGCGATGGACGACAGGTACTGGCGCAATCGTTCTGGTAATGGATGAAGCCGGCGACGTGGAACTCAGCGGCATTCTCGATACAGCGGAAGTCCCCAACGAAGTGAGGATTCGCGTTAACGGGATGCAGGTGCGCTCTATTCCCATCGAAGGCAATCGGTATCGACCCCTGGACAAAATTGTCGTCTCGCTTGAAAAAGGTCCCAACGTGATCGATTTCATCAGCATGCGGCCAGCTACCAACGTGGGAAATGATCCACGTGACCTGGCAGTTGCGGTGGTGAACCTCGATTTCCGCTCGGTGAGTACGAATGAACTCTGCACCTGGCGCGATGAGCCGGCAGAACGAGAGGATGTAACGCCGGTGATGCCTTCCGTAACTACTGGCACTCGACCTGAACCGTCGGCGTCACCAGCCACAACTCCAAGTGATTAGCGAGTTAGATCACCCATTTTCCTTGCGCGAAAAGCACGGCGAAGAGTGTCATCGCCATGGCAGAACCCACGACAGCCCCTTGGCGAATCGTGGACTTCCAGCCGCCTCCGGC
>CAZYDY010000255.1:0-3434 GCA_964646245.1 uncultured Sphaerobacteraceae bacterium | reverse complement strand
ACATGTGATTCGCGATGTGTCGTCGACGATCCTGAGGGCACATCAACCCGAAGGGGAGCGCGCCATGAACCAGTATCCCGCCGAGAGAGTATTTAACGTCGGTGTCTTTTCGCACGGTGGTGCGGGACGCACGACGTTGGTAGAGGCCATGCTGTTTGACAGCGGAGCCACAAGCCGACGCGGTCGCGTTTCCCTGGGTACCACGGCCTCTGACACCGACCCGGAAGAGGTCAAGAGGCACACCTCACTCACCCACTCCGTAATCCCGATTGAGTACAACGACTGCAAAATCAATATGATCGATACGCCGGACTTCGCCGATTTCGGTGGCGATGTTCGCTCCGCCATGCGCGTCGTCGAGGCCGCGATCATCGTCGTCGACGCCTCTGCCGGCGTGGAGGTTGGCACCGAGCAGGTTTGGCACAACGCCGAACTCGCCGGACTGCCGAGATTGCTGTTCGTGAACAAGATGGACCGTGAGCATGCCAGCTTTCGAGGCGCTCTCGAAGCGATGATTGAAGCCTTTGGCAAGCGAGTAGCACCGCTTCAGTTCCCGATCGGCGAAGAAGAGAACTTCCGCGGCATCGTCGACCTCCTCGGTAAGAAGGCGATGGTCTTTACCAAGGATGGCAACGGCGAGTACGAGGAAACCGAGATTCCGGCCGAGCTCTCGGAAGACGTCGAGTTCTACCGCCAAACGTTGGTTGAAGCGATCGCCGAGAACGACGAAGACCTCACCATGCGCTACCTCGAGGGTGAGGAAATCAGCGACCAGGAACTCGCCGCGCAACTGCAAAAGTGTTTTGAAGACGGCTCAGTGGTACCCATGGTGCTCGGTGCGGCCAGCGAGAACATGGGCGTACAGCCACTGATGCAAACAATCATCGATGTCCTTCCCTCCTCTGCTGAGCACACCGAGATCGCGGAAGTAGATGGTGAGCCGGTCGAGATCGCACCAAACCCGGACGGCGACTTCGTCGCCCTTGCGTTCAAAACACAGTCCGATCCGCACGTCGGCAAAGTCACATGGTTCCGCGTATTTAGCGGCACGCTTAACTCATCCTCGACGCTGTACAACGCTACCAAGGGCCAGGAAGAACGGGTGGGTCAACTCTTCTTCGGGCGCGGAAAAGAACATATTCCTACTGATTCTGTAAAGGCCGGTGATATTGCCGGTGTAGCAAAACTTGAATCGGTAGTAACGGGAGACACCCTCACCAGCGGCAAGAAAGTGGCGCTGGATGGCATTCGTTTCCCGCACGGCGCCTACACAGCATCAATCACTGCCGCCACGCAGGCCGACCTGGACAAGCTCGGTCAGGCCCTGCAGCGCATGCAGGACGAAGACCCATCGATCGTGGTCTCCCGCGATCCAGATACAGGAGATGTTCTCGTTACAGGCATGGGAGAACCACACGTACAAATCGCTGTGGAGCGTATGAAACGTCGCAGCAATATCGATGTTTCCCTTGGTACACCGCGCGTGCCATACCGTGAGACGATCACTGCTGGTGCCCAGGCCGAATACAAACACAAGAAACAAACCGGTGGCGCCGGTCAGTATGGCCACGTCATGCTTGAGTTGGAACCGCTACCTGATGAAGATTTCGCGTTTGATACCAAAGTCGTGGGCGGTTCGGTGCCGAAGAACTTCTTCCCGGCCGTCGAAAAGGGCGTACGAGACGGCCTCATTGAAGGCCCGATCGCCGGGTTCCCGGTGGTGAACATCAAAGCCACCCTCTACGACGGCAGCTACCACGATGTGGATTCGAACGAAATGGCCTTCCGTATCGCCGCAAAGGAAGCGTTCAAGAAAGGCATCATGTCGGCCCAGCCAACACTGCTTGAACCCATAATGAAGGTCAAGGTGAGTGTTACGGATACGTTTATGGGTGATGTCATGGGAGACCTGAACACCCGTCGCGGTCAGGTGACTGGCATGGACACCGGGGAAGATGGTGTCACGGTGATCGAGGCGCAGATCCCGGGTGGCGAGATTCAACGCTATGCCACCGACCTCCGCTCAATGACGCAGGGCCGTGGCACGTACGAAGCCGAGTTCAGCCACTACCAACCGGTTCCTCAACACATGATGGACAAAATCGTGCAGGAGCATAAGGGCGATTCATAAGACGCCGCAATCACGTACGTGGCATGATTACCGGGGAGCAAAACGGCTCCCCGGTTTTTTGGCGCGAATGGGATATACATGACCGATCTGTTTGAAATCGTATTTGATGGCGGCTCCAAGGGAAATCCCGGAAAAGGGTATGGCAGTTTCGAAATCAACCGCAATGGCCAGCTCTTTGAACGCCAGATCGAGATGCCATTCGGCGATAACCTCACCAACAACCAGGCCGAGTACATGGCCCTGATTCGGGGACTGAAATTCATTATTGAGAACCCGAATATTGATGCTCTCAAGGCAGAGATCGTCATTCGCGGCGATAGCCAACTGGTGATCAAACAGCTCAACGGCGAGTGGAAAGTCAAGAACGCCAACATGCAGCCTCTCTGGGCAGAGGCTCGCGGACTTCTCACTGAAGTCGGCAAGTGGCAAGCCGTGTGGCACGATCGATCAAACTCTGTGAAGATCCTGGGTCACTGACGCCGACGCGGGGATAGCCGCATAGCGAACCCAAAGGCGATCATAAAAACAGCCACCGCAAAGAGAAACGCTGTCATCAACATGATGCCCGTCATGAGCTTCACGAGTATCAGGACAACTGTCGCTGTGACCAGCGCAAACCAGGCGGCATTTCGCCAGACATCTATTCGCTGTGGTGGTGTCGTTCGGTCTCTGTTCATAGACGAAGTATAACGAAGGGAACAAGAATGAAACGAGTTTATATCGCTTCCCCACTGGGATTCGCTGCCTCTACAACGGCATTCATGAACGACCTGGTTGATCGTCTCACGAATGTTGTCGAAATCGAAAACCCGTGGGACGACGTTCGCTTCGTAGACGAGTTCGCCACCATCGCCACATTAGACAGTTACCCCGAACGCGTCGCTCGACTTGCCAAGATTAATCATGAACTCGGCAAATCCAACGCTGAACGCATCGACAAAAGCGACGCCGTGCTCGCGATTCTGGATGGCGTCGATGTCGATTCCGGCACTGCAGCCGAAATCGGATATGCGTATGCAAAAGGAAAGTTGGTACACGGCCTGCGCACCGATTTCCGCTTGGCCGGAGATAACCTGGGCGCCACGGTAAACCTCCAGGTGCAGTACTTTATCGAGGCGAGCGGTGGCCAGGTGGTAACAGACGTGGATTCACTGCTCAATCTTGCCAGGAAAATCTGATTTACCCTTGCAGCCGGTGATGGTATCCGCCTATACTAGCGCTGCTGAGGGGGATTAGCTCAGCTGGTTAGAGCGCTACGTTGACATCGTAGAGGTCACTGGTTCGAGTCCAGTATCTCCCACCC
>CAZYDY010000254.1:0-3454 GCA_964646245.1 uncultured Sphaerobacteraceae bacterium | reverse complement strand
CTGGGTGAGGATCCGTTCCCGCCATATGCACGGCTGGATGAGCCTCAGCACGTGGAAGGTACCGGTATACCGTCGCTTTCACCTGTGCGAGAGTCGACCATGGCCGGCGATTCCGTAGCGGCGGACCTTCTTGATAGCGATCCCGAAGTCGGCATTGAGGTCAGCGATGGTGCCGATGGCGTTGGTATCGACGCCGAAGGCCAGGAGTTCGAGATCAATATCGGGCAGGATGTGCTCGGAAGCTGTGGCGATAAAATCGGCGAAGTTGTAGACGTGCTTGATGATCATATCGTTGTGGAAAAGGGGTTCTTCAATCCGGAAGATATCTATATTCCCAAGAAGGAAGTCAGCTCGTTCGACGAGTACCATCTCCGACTACGTGTCACTCGTGAAGAAGTCATGCGATCCGATTGGGATCAATATCCAGACAGCGCCGGTGATGAATCACCACCAGTAGATGTCTCTGCACCGTAAAACGTCTGGTACGCTGTAGATATACGATTCTTTCGTCCTTCGCCTTGAAGGAGAACCGACCGTGAAGAACCTGCTTGGCCGGCTCCATGCGCGCAACGATGATCAACGCGCGCGCATAGCCATGCTCTGGCGGGTTTCCGTTTTCGGTGACGACAGCTCCCGGCATATTGGCCGCATCTATCAGACAATGACGGATATCCGCGCCGTACGCGATACCTGGTTGCGCATGAGCGAAAACCAGCGGCGTATCGTACGCCTCCTTGCGCCGCATGGTGCCACTCCGTTGACGATCGCTGATCTCGCCAGCGCCATCGAACAAACCGAAGAGGATACCCGGGCGGCCGCCGCAGATCTCTTCTTCTGGGGCATCCTGGGCGCAGATGGCGATGCAATGGAATTGCCACTGGGGGACCAACCCCGGATTTTCGTGCCCGGCGAACTCATGCACATGTTTCGTCGCGTAATCGAGGAGATGGAAGCAGGGGACATCAGCCGAAATCCGTTACGGCGCCTGCTCGAACTCCGGGACGATATCGAACTGGAGACAACCGCCACGAAGTGGGGACTCCGCGTCGTGCCCGGACTGAAGCGCCGCTCCGATCTGATTACCGATATCCTCGATGCCGTGTCGACTCCCGGTCGCATGGAGGCCGTTATCGGCCGCCTGAAGCAACCGGCTACGGCAATCTGGCGAGCCATGCAGGTGGCCGAAGGTTCTGAGCCCCAGCCGTATGCGGAGATCGTCGATCGCGCCGGACTAACCGTCCCGGATGCCCCACTTATGCTCGCTATCGAGCACAGCACCCGCTTGCGCGGCGCGCTGGAGGCGCTGGAATCTGCACTTCTCGTGAACCACACCTGGCTTGCCGATGGTTCGCGGGCACTCTTTATTCCGGACGAAGTGCGCAATCCGCAAGCAGTACCCATGCGTGTGCCACTCGCGACTATTGAACCCTTGCCGGAAGGAACGGTCACTCCACCGGAGCCGAAGCATCCCTTCGCGCTGGCATGGGATGTCATGACTGTGGTGCGTGAAATCGCCGCCAAAGGTCCGCCAGTGTGGCTTCCTGGCAAGGAACTGCCCACGCACTGGTTGCGCATGATTAATAGCCGACTCTGGTTTCACGACGAGCGCGAACCACCTGCAGGATACGCATCCACGCTGCTGTTCCTCGCCTTAGGTGTTGGTGCGCTGGAGCCCGCCCCGCGTACACCTGGTATGGAAAGGGCGGCCATCAAGCCGGTTCTTGGCCGCAACGCACGCTGGTGGCGCGGACTCAGTTTCGCGGAGCAAACCGAGCGGCTGCGGCAACTCTGGCTCGGTGCCGAAACCTGGGTCGAAGGTCGGGAAGTTGGCGAGATTGAGATTCGTTCCGCCGACTGGGTGCGGTTCCGACACCGCCTGCTCACCACCGTGGCGCGACTGGATCCCGATGAATGGGTGATGGTCCGCGATGCCAGCCAGCGTCTTGCCCAGCAAGACCTGAACATCCTGGGAGATTATTTCGAGGTGGCCACTGGCCGCCCGGAAACGCGCAATCGCAAATCGGCAGTCGCGCTGGCCATTGAGGTCGAACTTACTACCGCCTTTAGTTGGTTCGGGTTCGTAGAAACGCAAGACCTGGGCGAGGAAGGCATCGCCATGCGAGTGTTGCCTGCCGCGGCCCTGGCTGCCCGTGAAATCGATGCGATGCCAGACCTGCCGGATCCCGATTCTGGCCCGGTCCTCACGGTCAATCACGAGGGTGTCATTCATCTGCGCCGGCCGGCTCCCTTGCATATCTGGAGCCTTACCGCCTTCGCTGATAATGAACAACTCCAGCCCGAGGCCCTCTACCAGCTACGGCCACAATCCGTTGGTGCCGCACTCGGGGCAGGGTTCGATCTCGAGCAAATCACCACGTATCTCGAACGCCAGAGTGGCCAGTCTATTCCGGATCCATTGGAGACTCGCCTGCGTGAATGGACCGCCGGGTACAAGCGCGTGAAGCTCCGCCGCGCGGTTTCACTGGAACTGGATGTGCCGCTCGGCCTCGATGACCTGCGTGAAACGTTGGAGGATGGTGGATTCCAGCTTGTGCAAACGCAGGGAAACCAGGTAGTAGTGATGTTGCCAGATACCGGTGATGATGCCGCTGCTGCAGAGCAGCAACTCACCAGCATGTTGCGCAAGGCCGGGTATGTTGGTCTTTGGATGAAAGCGCAGGAGCTCACCTAGAGCCACAAAGCAGCCGGGGAGCAGCCAACGTCGTCATCGTTGAGCAGGCCTGATCTACTTGCTCTCAGAATCGCGTTTGGATGGCAGTTTGTCGCCAAGCATCGCGACGAACAGGAAGATGATATTGCTGATCGCAACCGCGATCAGGATCACTCTCATCGGCATATCAACCATGAACGCGAAGATCAGCAACAAAAGGGCGGCAACTGCGAATCCGAATGTAAACACAATTCGTGCTGCCTGGTTGTCTTCAAAAATCTTCACGAATAGTGCTCCTGGGGGAAACCTGAAAGGGACGTTACAACAAAACAAGGCGGTGGGAATACTCCCACCGCCTTGTTAATACCATGTTTGTTGGAATGCGTCTGAGGATTACTCCTCGTCGCCACCTTCTTCGGTAGCTTCCTCGCCTGCGGCCTCTTCGCCTTCGACGACTTCGCCTTCCTCGCCCTCTTCAGGCTCTTCTTCCTCAACTGCATCAGCCACAATGCTGGCGATTACAGTCTCGGGCTCGGTGATAACTTCAACATTTTCGATGGCCGGAACGTCAGCAACCGTAACAGTGTCGCCGATTGCGCTCAGGTGGGACACATCGATTGTGATCTCACTCGGCAGGTCGCTCGGGAGCGCCTCAACTTCAATTTCAGTGATTGCGTGCTGCAGCGAACCGCCAGCCACATCAACGTCACCGTCAAGGTAGACCGAAACGTTCTGTCGCAGCTTCACCTTCATGTTCGGCGCGAAGAAATCGATGTGCAGAAT
>CAZYDY010000253.1:0-3500 GCA_964646245.1 uncultured Sphaerobacteraceae bacterium | reverse complement strand
GTGTGTGGTGCTGGCGATGCATCTGGCGCGATTTCTGCACCCACCTGGGATTCGATCAGGAGATCCAATGACTGCTCGGTTTCGGTGAGGTAGTAGGTAACCACTTCTCCATCCCGCTGAATCTCGCCGAACCAACCGTCCCCGGAAAGCAAAATAGTCTCCTCATCGACGACATTCGCCTCGACTCCCAGTCGAGCGGATTCTGCTTCGACCAGTGTCTCAACGAACTCCGCAGCATCGTCATCGCTGTCCCAGGCTGTGGTCCAAACCATGGCAGATTCGTCGTCGTTGGTGATCACGTACACACCGTCGCCGCCCCATCCCTCAGCAGCATCTGAGGCAGAGTTGCTGGATGCCCCTCCGTTTTCGAGGAACACGCGAGTGCCGAGCTCTCCCCATTCGTTGTCTTCAATGATCCGCCAGTCATCGCCGAACAGCGGTTGCGGGTTGGCAATCGCTACAGGGATCGCAGTTTCACCAGCATGGTATTTCTCCGGGTGGATGATCTGCTCGGACGTCGTCGGAGGATTCTCCCACGCCCCGTTCACCGCATCCCAGCCACCTTCCTGCCAAAGGCCCATAACAAAGGCTGCGCCCTCGTCATAGTAGAAGGTCATGGTTTCCATGAGGAAAAAGGGGATATCGTCTGTGGAAGGCAAGTCCGTGTTTTCGTATTCCTCAAGAACCTGGTCGAGCAGGTTGTTCTCCACGATATAGAGCACCTCTGCCATGGAGGCATCGCCTTCAATGAGGCTACGTGCGGCGTAAAAGCGGTCATCGGTCAGCGTTTCGGTATCGCCGTACACACTCATGATGTCGAAGTGCTGATCCTGAAGGGCGTGTACCGTCTCGTGAACATAGGTTGTTTTGTCCGTTGCGTTCCATTCATCTGTATTCGTGGAGATGACTATCAGCTGTTTCGTTTCTGGATCATATGTTCCCAGTACCTGCTCGCTGATAAAACCAGTGTAGATGTCGTTGATGTCTTCTCCATCGTCAATGAAGCCGAGGAAGATCAGCAGCTTGTTCCAGTCTTCTTCGCCTTCGGCGTTGACTTCTTGCTCAATGTCCTGAGCCTGGGCTTCCCGGTGTTCCTCCCGGGTAACGACCTCTACATCAATTGGTTCCAGCAGTTCGAGTTGGCGGACCGATTGTGCGGATTGCTCCAGCTCAGCGAATAGTTCCTGGTTGGCGAGTGCCTGCGAGCCACCGACTGCGATAGAAATCGCGAGTCCTGCAGTGACGAGAGTGCGACGAAATGACATCCGCAATGCTCCATTTTCAAACTGGCAACAGTTGTGTCTCTTGCCAAACTTACGGGAATGTGGTTCCTTGCCTTATTGATAATTTGCATTCCCCAAGGACGAATCCATGAGTGAATCATACGCAATTGAAGCTCTTACGCGCCGCGCAACTCGCTACTTCGACCGCCCCTCGTTCTCTGCACCGTCATACCTGAGTGACTCAGAGATCCTGTTCCTGGACGATCGATCGGGCACCAAACAGGCGAGCGTAATCGACCTCACCACAAAGACAATCTCCAGTGTTACCGAGTTCACCGAGCGACTGCAGAGCCTGAAAGCCTCACCGAAGTCTGCCCGTGTGGTGTACGGGATTGATAGCGGTGGTAATGAGCGGCAGCAGATATTTACGATTCCCGGCAAAGACACCGAACCGGTGCGCCTTACCCACGACGATAATGCGATTCATGATCCAGGGCCGATGACACCAGACGGTTCATACCTCCTGTACCGATCCAATGCACGCGATGAATCCACATTCGATGTGCTTGGTGTTTCAACCTCCGGTGGTGAAGAGGAGATGTGGTTGCAGGATGGTGGCCAGGTTCAGCCAGTCGCAATTAGCGAAGACGGCAATCGGGCCCTGGTCGTGCAGCTCATCGGCAACCTGAATGGTGATTTGCTGTTAGTCGAACGCGGCAAAAAGGCCGTGAACCTGACTCCTCACGACGGTGAACAGGGACTCGGTGATGCAGCGTTTGAAAACGACGGCGAACATCTGCTGTTCCTCAGCAACCTGGACGAAGAGTTCGTTTCACTTCGACGCATGAATCTCGCAAGCCGAGAAACCGAGGTGGTTTTCGCGGCAGACAACTGGGATATTCACACCTTCTCTGCCAGCAAAGACGGCAAACATATCGCCGTAGCTGTAAACGAGAATGGTGCATCTCGAATGATCATCCTCAATGCAGACGGTTCGGTATCGAAGGATGTGAACCTGCCCCTTGGTGTGATCGATCAGTTCTCATGGAGTCCAGATTCGACCACAGTAGCGTTTGGATTCTCGTCTGCTGAGGCACCGTCGGCGATCATCACAGCAAATCTCTCGGGCGAGACGACGATCGTCGCCCAGGCGGATAGCAATCCGCCGCCGACAGTCGCTCCGGAGATGATTACGTATCCGACTTTTGATGGACGAATGATCCCGGCTTACTGGTTTAAGCCCGAAGGCGATGGACCATTCCCGGCGCTTGTTGACATCCATGGCGGGCCAGAGAGTCAGCGAACGCTGAACTACAGTCCAAGCGGTCCTGTGATCCAGTACCTCGTCTCGCTCGGGATCGGCGTGCTCAGCCTCAACGTGCGCGGCAGTACCGGCTACGGCAAGGCATATAGCCACCTGGACGACAAGGACAAGCGCCTGGATGCTGTTGCAGATGCGGCGAATGCAGCTGAATGGCTCAAGTCCCGAGATGACGTAGATGGCGACCGTATTGCTGTTTACGGCCGGAGCTACGGTGGCTTCATGACATTGGCCGCGCTGGTGTTTTATCCGGAGCTCTGGGCCGTTGGTGTTGACGTCGTCGGCATCGCCAACTTCGTTAGCTTCCTGGAGCGTACCGGTCCGTGGCGCAGGAAGCATCGTGAAGCTGAGTACGGTGAACTGGCGACTGACAGAAAGATGCTGGAGCAGATCTCTCCGTTGACACATATCGACAACATCCGCGTGCCGCTCATGGTTTGCCACGGTCGTAACGACCCACGCGTCCCACTCTTCGAAGCCGAGCAGGTGGTGGAAGCCGTTCGTGGCAAGGGACTCGATGTTGTCCTCCGCGTTTACGACGACGAAGGACACTCCCTATCCAAGCGCAAGAACGAGATCGATGCGTTTGTCACCATGGGTGAGTTCCTGCAGAAGCATTTGGGACTTCCGGTGCAGCCGGAGGTGTAGGTGCACCATACTTGTGAACGCCACTTTGGCGATGGCTATTCGACGGCATCGAGAGGGCGTATGCAACCAGCACCTACAACCATTGGCGAGCTTAAAGAATCGGGCTATGAATCCCGGAGTATTCGTGATGAGCTCCGGGCGAACCTCGTCCGGATGCTTCGTGCCGGGGAGACTCCATTTCCCGGACTGCATGGATACGAGAACACAGTTATTCCCCAGGTCCAGAACGCGATCCTGGCCGGGCACGACATGCTCCTTCTCGGGGAGCGTGGTCAGGCGAAGTCCCGGCTGGCTCGCAACCTGACGAC
>CAZYDY010000252.1:0-3508 GCA_964646245.1 uncultured Sphaerobacteraceae bacterium | reverse complement strand
TCGCCGAAGATCACCTCTGTACCACGCCCGGCGTGGGCCAGCACACTGGCGAGGTTCCCCATGATGCCACTGGGCATGAAGACAGCTGCTTCTTTCCCGAGCAGCTCGGCACTGCGGCGTTCCAGCTCATTGATCGTTGGGTCTTCGCCGACCTGATCGTCTCCAACGACGGCGTTCATCATGGCTTCCCGCATGGCCTGGGTTGGTCGTGTCACGGTATCCGAGCGGAGATCAATAAAGCCTTCTGTTGCCGATGTATCGAAGTTCATGCGTGTTCCTTCATGCGATTCAGCCGATATCGATTTCCGTCATCATATCCGGAAGGTTCGATTTCCGGGTCGGTTGGCTCACCTTCTGGCTCTATCGGCTCGATGGGTGGAGCATCTCCTCCATCATCGGGCGGCGAAGTTGGCTGGACATCCGTTGGCGGAGCGTCAGTTGGTTCAGGCGCAACCGGAGCGTCGGTCGGAACCTCCTGAACCGGCTCTTCCACGATCGGTTCTTCGGCCTCGGGGTTCGTTGGTTCAATCGGAACAAATTCATCCTGCGGTTCGGTTGCCGGCGGAGGTGTCGGTGTTGGATCATCCACCTGCTCCTGGCCACCAAACGAGGGAAGGTTCAAATCGAAGCGGTCGCTGTCGAGAAGCTGGAAAGCTCCCCATACACCAACACCCAACAATCCGATAAAAAGAAGGATGAGGATGCCCTTGAATGCGCTGTTAAGGCCGGCTCCTTCATCGTCCGGGATTGGGACCGGCTCGTAATGCAGCGGAGGTGCAGGCGCTGCCTGCTGTGGCGCCTGCTGCATGACCGTTGTCGCCTGCGTGGCGCCGCGCCCTCCACTCCCGGACAATGCCTGCCCGAGTGCCTGCTTCATGGCGCGGGCGCTGCCGAAGCGACGTGCAGGATCCTTGGCGAGGCTCTGACCGATTACTGCATCGATCGCCGGGGTAATCCCGCGCTCGGGTAGCCGTGAACTCGGCGGTGTGAGGCGACCATTGATGTGCTGCAGCATTGTCTCGCGGCTGTTTTTGCCCTGATATGGCAGGGTTCCCGTGAGCATTTCGTAGAGCATAACGCCGGTGGCGTACAGGTCGGCTGCAGGGGTGAGCGGCAGGCCCTGGGCTTGCTCAGGAGCCATGTAGTCGACGGTGCCGATGGTGAGCCCTTCAGCGGTGAGACCAGCGGTGACATCGACCTCCGCAATGCCGAAGTCTGTCACCCTGGCGGTGCCATCCTTGCCGATGAGCACGTTCTGCGGCTTGATATCTCGATGGACAATGCCGGCAGCATGGATCGCATGAAGGCCATCCAACACGTTGCCGATAATTCGGCGAGCATCACGGACGCTGATTGGAGCGGTGCGCTGGATGAGCGCCTTGAGATCCTCTCCATCAATGAACTGCATGACGATGTAGAGCGTGCCGTTCTCCTGGCCGAAGTCGTACACATCCACCACATTGGCCTGCCGCACGGATGCGGCGACCTTCGCCTCTGCCTGAAAGCGCTGTATGAAGATGGGGTCGCTTGCGAGGCGCTGGTGCAGGATCTTGATAGCGACCGGGCGCTCCAGGCGTTCATCCCAGCCACGCCAGGTAGTAGCGTGAGCACCTTCGCCAATCCGGGCATCAACCCGGTAGCGATTGGCAAATCTCTTTGGGTGTTCAGTTGGTGTTTCCTCTGACAAGGGCAGGATCCTGTTGAACGGAATCGGCTTGTTGCTGCGTAAATGATAGTACGGTTGCGCAGGTGCGGAGCCTCTGCGATGCTGGAGGCGGAGGAGAGTAAAACCACTTGGCACGATCCGGCCTGGCACTAGATGCCTTCACTCGCAATGTACTGATTTGGATGAGCGTGCTCATCGCCGCGAACCAACTCGCGTTTAGCGCAAACACACCGATCATTGCGCAATACGCCGAGAGCTTCGGCGTGAGCATGACCGCTATCGGTTTGACGTTTGCGGTTTACGGACTCGCCCGACTCCTGTTCAACATTCCGTCTGGAAGCACTGCCGATATCCTGGGACGCAAGCCGGCGCTGGCCATCGGCGGGTTCGTTTCCGCGATCTCCGCGGTTGGGTGCGCCATTGCCCCGAACTACGAGCTCTTCATCCTGGCACGCTTCGTTGGTGGTGTGGGTGCCGCCTTTGTGCTTACCGGTGGACAAATCGTGCTCGCCGATATCGCCACGCCCCAGAACCGCGGACGATTGATGAGCATTTACCAGGGCGTTTTCCTGGCCACAGCCGGACTCGGAGCAATTCCGGGAGGCTTCCTGGCTACCCATTTCGGATTGGCCTCACCCTTCTGGGCGAGCGCGATTCTCTGCATTGTGGTGACACTCGTGGCACTGCGATTCGTGCCCGAAACACGAGAACACGCCAACCGCGCCGCAAGGGCAGACACAACGCGAATAGAACTCCCATTCCTCAAGCAACTGCGCTATTTGATGCGCAGTCAGGGCCTGATGCTGATTGGTCTCGTCGGACTCATGGCGGCATTTGGCCGCACGGGAGGCATTTTCAATGTTGTCCCGATCATGGGTGAATCCCAACTCGGGCTCAATCCGGCGCAAATCGGAGTCGGTTTGAGCATGATCAGTTTTGTGAGCCTGGCCTTCGTGATTCCAAGCGGGATCCTGGTCGACAAACTCGGCAGGAAACCCGTGATTGTTCCCTCACAATTCCTTAGCGGAGTTGGGTTCCTGCTGTTTATATTCGCGGACGATTACTTCACATTCCTGCTGGCGTGCTTCGTGTGGTCCTGCGCGGGCGGATTCGCAGGGGGCGCCCCAGGCGCCTATGCCGCCGATATGGCACCGGTAGGTATGAACGCATCGGCAATGGGCCTTTACCGCGCGCTCATGGACGTAGGGTATGTTCTCGGGCCATTAGCGATTGGGTTCATGGCGGACAACTGGAGTATTGATTCGGCCCTGCTGGTAACAGGCGCATTGGTCATAGGCTCTGCGCTGTTGTTCGCACTACGCGCTCCCGAATCGCTCCCAGCGGAGTCGAAACCGGCCGTGCCTAAACCAGTCCCCTGAGCACATGCTTGCGGGCACGCTTGGCGGCTTTCTTGCGTTTCATTGGAAGAGTGAATGTGAACTCTGACCCTACACCGACCTCGCTTGTTACCGACATTTTGCCGCCATGCAGACGAACGATATTCTGCGCGATAGCGAGTCCGAGACCGGTCCCCTCTGATCGACGCGCCTTGTCTGATTTATAGAAGCGTTCGAAGAGTCGGAGCCGCTCGTCCTCTGGAATGCCTACACCGGTGTCACGCAGGGAGACGTACACCGTTTTCTTCTCCCGCCAGGCGCGCAGGAAGAGCTTGCCTCCGGCAGGCGTGAACTTGATGGCATTGTGAATCAGGTTGATAAGAACCTGCTCGACGCGTCCACTATCGATCAACATTTCCGGCAGATCATCTGCAAGATCAACCTCAATGGTCAACTCGGCGCGTTCAATCTGCTGCTGCAGGCGTTTGGCACCGTGTTCCACCAC
>CAZYDY010000251.1:0-3511 GCA_964646245.1 uncultured Sphaerobacteraceae bacterium | reverse complement strand
CGTGTTTCGTCATTCAATCACGCGACTGGGCTGATAGCAATAGGCAGTTGCACGCTCCGGGCCACCGGGCTGGAAGAATCAGAGTAGATAGGTCATCTCTATCTCCAAATCCCTTTATGCATAAGCTCCGCGCCGAAAATTTGCGCCCTGAAGGGAATATCCTTACACTTGACGTCAGCAAAGTTTGATATCGTCAAACATTGTTTCAATTCAGCTTATGTCGCCGGGTCCATCCTGACATCGGTGATGCAGCAACCGTTGTGGTGCTGTCTGGCAGCGCTCCCCGGTTTATGGAGATATCCACAAATGACCAATCGTGAAGAGCGATTACGCGTATCCCGTCGCGGTTTCCTCAAAGCCAGTGGTGTTGGTGCCGCAGGTATGGCAGGCAGTATCGGTGTAGTACCGTTCGCCCAATCTGCAGCGGCTCAGGGTTCCTGGGATGCTGAGCACGATGTCGTCGTGGTCGGTTCCGGTGGCGCCGCATTCGCCGCGGCCATCACTGCCCGGAATGCTGGTGCAGATGTAGCAATGTTTGAAAAGGGCGCCTACGTAGGCGGAACCACGCTTGCCTCTGGTGCAGGTGTATGGTTCCCCAATAATGCACTCATGCAGGCCGATGGCCACGAGGACCCGAAGGAAGAAGCCCTGAAGTACATGGCTCGCTATTCCTTCCCGGCACTCTACAATCCCGATCACGAAACGCTCGGTTTGCCACAGCATGATTTTGACATGCTCAACACCTACTACGAAGTATCGGGCGAAGTATCGACAATGTTGCAGGACATCGGCGCGACCTCCTGGGTCTACGGTGGAAACAATGGTCCAGCCCGAGACGAGATCCAGGTCGACTACATGGACCACTACGAAGAGAACGTGGCTCCCAGGTATCGCACTGTACATCCCGACACTGGCGATGGTGGTCAGGGCGGCGGCGGCAAAATGATTGGTGACTACCAGGCCTGGGCCGAAGAGAACGGTGTCGAAATCAATCTGCTCCACAAGGTGAGCCGGCTGATTCTGAATGACGCCGGCCAGGTTGTGGGTGTGGAAGTCACCGTGCTTTCCGCCGACGCTGCTGGCACTCCGGAAGCCACTCCAATCACTGAGGGCAGCGGGACCACGCTGACCATTCGCGCTCGCAAGGGCGTTGTCTTCGGATCAGGCGGCTTCGCCAAGAACCAGGACATGATGCACAACCTTATGCCGTTCCCCTACCGCGGTGGCTGCAGCGCACCCACCAACGAAGGTGACTTCGTGCATATGGCCACCACGGTTGGCGCAAAGCTCAACAGCATGCACCAGGTATGGAATAACCAGAGTGTGTTTGAGCAGGCAGTCGCCAGTGCCGACAGCTACAACTGCACGTTCTTCCTGCAGGGAGACTCTTTCCTCCAGGTCAACAAGAACGGCAAGCGCTTCGTCAACGAAAAGCGAAACTATCAGGATCGCAGCATGGCCCATCTTGATTGGGATGCGAACGACGCCGGATGGACCAATCGCCTGAGCTTCTACATCCACGATCAGCGACAGCAGGACAACTGGGGTGGATTCTTCCCCCTCAGCCGTGATCCGGAAACCGCACCGTATGTAATGAAGGCAGACTCGCTTGAGGAACTGGCCACCAAGATCGAAGAGCGGCTGACAGAACTGGCTCCGGTGACCGGTGGTTTCTCTCTTGCCGATAACTTCGCCGAAAACCTCGTCACTGAAGTCGAGAAGTTCAATGGCTTCGCCGCTGCCGGTGTGGACGAAGACTTCCAGCGTGGCGATTTCGGTTACGACGAGCTGGTTCCGTGGGGGCCGCTGGCACCCACCGCAAACCTCGATCCGTACCCAAGCGACGACCAGCCGACTCCGGCCATGTATCCGCTTTCCAGCGAAGGCCCGTACTATGCGTTCATCATGACAGCCGCTGCTGTGGACACCAGTGGAGGTCCGGTTATCAACGCAGATGGTCAGATCATCCGCTGGGATGGCTCGGCTATCGAAGGCCTTTACGGCGCCGGTAACGCTGTAGCCAGCCCTGGCTACAATGCATACTGGGGCGCGGGCATGACGCTCGGTAACGCCCACGTTTGGGGCTACCAGGCTGCACTGCATGCTGTAGCTTCAGAAGAAAAGTCGACAGATTAGTTTCGTTCCGGAGGGCACCTCTGACGGTGCCCTCCACCGGAGAACCCACGTGCCCAGACCGCTCAGTCAGCTCATCTACTCAAATATCCAGGCCGGCACCGGTACGCCCTTGGTGATCACACTTCACGATTACAATCAGTTCGGTCCAGATGTAGCCGCCTGGGGTAAAACAGCCGCACCCAATGGCACGGTGATCGCACTCGAATCCTACAAGGGTGTGTTCCTGATGCGTGACATTGTGGGTTACACGTGGTTCCTCGGGCCGAACACGGCTCCTTCTCCCAGCTTCTTTGGCGATTCATTGCAAGAAATCGAACGCTTCCTGTGGGATACCATCGATCGCTCCGGTGAAACCAAGCCCGAGTTGCCGTATTTGGTGGGTATCGGACAGGGTGGCATCATGGCAATCGCCGCAGCACTGGCAGTGCCCGATCTCCTCAGCGGCGTTATCGCTATCGATGCGTTCATGCCGGTGGTCGGCGGCTGGGATCCGCCACTCGCTCCAGTCAACAACCTTCCCATCTTGCTCATCAACCCGGTTGAAACGGGTAAACCCCGCGTTCTCGAAGGCGATCAGTTAGTATCACAATTGACTGATTGGGGAGCCCGCGTGGATACACATCCAGCTATAGAAGATCCCGCCGAAACACAGGTTCTTGCGAAATGGATTGAAGCAAACGAAACACGTATGCTTACACCTTCGCCGAAATAGAGAACTTTCATGAAGGTAGTGACCAATGACTGACAAAGCCTCCCGATCCGAGCTTGCGCTGGCAATGGTTACAACGCTGCCACGTTGGGGATCCTGGGCGGCCTACCTGAGCGAGGTGGATACGCCTTACGGCCGAATTGGATACCGCCAAACCAGCATCATGTGGATTCTCCGCAAAGGCACAGTAGACGGGAAGTTGAATCACAATACAACCTCCGTCATCGCTGCCGAAATAGGCGTTCAAAACAGCGTCATCACCCGCGCTAGCGATCACTTGGTTCACCTCGGTCTGATCGAGCGAATCACGTCCACCGAAGATCGCCGCCGCCAACTCCTCTCGCTCACCCCAAAAGGCGTTCAGGCCAGCGAGTACATCGAGAATCTGTACACCACAGCCATCCAGGATGCGATGTCTGATCTGGACGACGAAACACTTACCGACCTCCAAAACAGCCTTGAAGTCTTGCACGGGCTGATCAAAAAACTGGCTGCGAAGCCAATCGGGTCCTAACTACCATCCATCTCCATGGCACGAAAATGGCATTTCACCTTCCCAAACGGTAGACGGCGGCAACCATCGTCCCGCCTCACAGGAAGGAATATTAACCATGGTTCAGATTGGCTACACACTTTCCAGCGAAGAGCATCGCGCAAACGATCTCA
>CAZYDY010000250.1:0-3522 GCA_964646245.1 uncultured Sphaerobacteraceae bacterium | reverse complement strand
ATCGCCTCGATCTCCACACCGGAATCCATCACGCCCTGGCGCATCTCGCGGTACTTCGCGGTGAGGTTCTCCGCGCCAATGCGCTCCAGGTGGCCGCTATTCGCGCGCTCCAGCACCCGCACTGGCAGCTCGCGGATCTCCAGCTGGAACCAGTCGTCGCAATGCGCAATCGTATTATGGAAGTCGTAGGTAACCAGTTGAATCATTGAATCTCACAGACAGTGTTGCAATCGTAGGGGCCGACCGGTCCGCAGACCGTTGTCGGCGCGGTAACCACGGCGAACACATGGGTTCGCCACTACAGGGCGTCTGGCACTCGTAGCGGCCGACCTGTGTGTCGGCCCAATAGTACCCAAATTCACCAGTGGTATGATGCCTTCAGATACGCCATGAACCCAAGGATGTTGCTCTCGTGAAGCTGCTGGATCAGGAATTCCTCACTATCGATGTCGCGGTTGCCAAAACGCACAAGTACGCCAGCCGCGCCAGTGGCGATACGGTGGAAGTGGTGGAGCGACCCGGTGGCGGGTTCAGCGTGGTGATGATCGACGGGCAGGGGAGTGGCAAGGCCGCCAAAACCCTGAGCCTCATGCTCTCTGCGCGTGCCGTTGGCATGGTGAAAGATGGCGTGCGAGACGGAGCCGTGGCCCGCGCCACGCACGATTTCCTCTTCGCCTACCGGCACGGCCAGGTCTCGGCCACGCTCGATCTCGTTTCGGTCGATCTTCACACGCAGGAGGTTGTCATCACCCGCAATGCGGATTCGCCGATGCTGCTTCGTCGCCAGGGAGAAACATCCGTCGTTCCCATGGATTCCGGCCCCATCGGTCGCACCAAGTTCGTGAAGCCGGCGGTGCAATCGTTCCCCGCGGAGGATGGCGTCGCTATCGTTCTCTTCACGGATGGCGTCACCAACTCCGGATTGCGCCAGCAACTGGATCCTATCGACTACCAGGATCTGGCAGATGAGGTGCTCGGCAACGGATACTCTGCACAGGAGATCGCCGATATGGTTTTGGATCACGCCCGTCTCCGCGATAACAATCGCCCCGGCGATGACACAGCGGTTACGGCGTTGGTTGTGAGCAAGGTGGTGGAGCAAATGGCAGTTCAACGCATGCAAGCCACATTTACGGTGTCATGAGCAGCCCGGGCGAGAAGCGATCGCCAAAGGTCGCAGTGGTTGGCCCGTGTGCCAGTGGTAAATCCACGCTGGTCTCGCGCCTGCTGGCAAATGGGTACGATGCCCATGCCATCGCCCAGGAACATAGCGCCGTGCACGATCTCTGGAAGAGCCGCAACCCCGACCTGCTCATCGCCCTGGATGTCAGCCTGGAGGTTGTGCGGCAGCGCCGCAGTCCAACCTGGCTGGAAGGTGTGTATGAACGCCAGCACAAGCGCCTGAAATCCGCCTATGCATCGGCCGATGTCATTATCGACACCGAAGAGCACGATGCCGACGCTGTGTACCAGCAGGTTGTGCAGATGATTGATGCGTTCGATACCGAACCAGGGTCGTGAAAAATCCCACAGAATCAGGGAGCTACGGTAGACTTGCAGGATGATGTGAGGCGGTATCCGCCTCTCCGTTTACGCCGTCCGGATATGCTGTGGCCCTGCTCCGTTCCCTTCTCAACCAGGCAAACAAGGAATCAAACGATCCACATGGCATCGTGGCGCTCACCGAAGACGACCTTCCCGCGCTGCGTTTGCACCTTCATAGCCGACTCCGCGAGGAAGAAGTCTCCCGCGCCGTCACCGCCTTGCCCGGCCTGAGCCATTGGCATCCGCGCAGTGGCGAATTTGTGCTGGTCACGCCCTGGCGACACCGCGAAGATATCGTGAGCCTGCGTGAGGTGAGTGCATTCCACCACGAGGCCGAACTGGTGGCGGCCGTCTTCAAGGCAGCCGAAGAACAGCGCATCTCCGCCTGTATCACCGCCGAAACCTACGAGCGTCGACGTCCCATCTTCTATTCTCGCAACGGCATGGAGCTGATCGAAACCATCATCACCTATCGGCACGAGCGTGTCGCCGATTTCCTGGACGCGGTCGAATCACCCGTGCAGGATTTCGTGCCCGTAACGCTGGACGACCTGGATCTGGTAGAGCAGGTGATCGAGGCCGACCATGCCGCCTTCCCCTGGCTCTGGCGCAACATGCCCGGCGAGTTCGATTGGTGGATGAGCCAGCCCAACGTTGAGGTTTGGGCCGGATTGGTCGATGGTGAAGTCGCCAGCTATTACGGATCTACGTACTTCCAGCAAATGGGACACCTGGACCGCATAGCCGTGCACCCGAAGTTCCAGGGCAAGAAGCTCGGTGCCGAATCCCTGCACGTCGCTCTGCAGCGTATGGCGCGTATGGGCTTAAGCCACGCCGCCCTCAGCACCCAGCAGGGGAACCCGATCAGCCAGCGACTCTACGAGCGCACCGGATTCAAACGATCAACCAAAGATGATTATCAGATGTACGGGACGTTGCTCTCCGCAGCTCCCGAAGAAGCGGAGCAACCATGAGTAGCAGTTTCGGCAAGATTTTTCGCATCACCACCTGGGGAGAGAGTCACGGTCCGGCACTTGGCGTTGTTATCGATGGAGTTCCCGCCGGTATTCCGCTGACGGTTGAGGACATCCAGAAAGATCTTGATCGACGTCGGGTAGGGCAGAGCAAGGTCACTACTCCCCGCGGCGAGAAGGATGCAGCCGAGATCCTCTCTGGTGTTTACGAGGATGTCACCACCGGCGCCCCAATCAGCATCATTACCTATAACAAGGATGCCGACAGCTCCAAATACGACAACCTGCGTGACGTCTTCCGTCCGGGCCATGCCGATTACACCTACTGGCAGAAATACGGACACCGCGACCATCGCGGCGGTGGACGCTCCTCCGCCCGCGAAACGTGGGGCCGGGTAGCCGCTGGCGTTATCGCCAAGAAGATCATCGCCAGTGTCGGCATTGAGGTCTTTGCCTGGGCGCAGGAGATCGGCGGTATCGCCTGCGAGACCTTCGATCGTAATGTCATCGAGCAGAACATCGTCCGCGCCGCCGATCCGGTGGCCGCAGAGAAGATGATCGACGCCATCATGACCGCCAAGGCCGAGAAGGACAGCCTCGGAGGCATCGTAGAGATTCACGCCACTGGCATGCCAACCGGGCTCGGCGAGCCGATGTACGGCAAGATCGATGCGCTGGTAGGGCAGGCCATGCTGAGTGTGCCTGCCACCAAGGGCGTGGAGATCGGTCGCGGCTTCGACCAGGCGCGCATGCGCGGCTCGGAGAGTAACGATCCCTTCATCCTGGACGGCGATCGTGTTCGCATTGGCAACAACAACGCCGGCGGCACACTCGGTGGCATCAGCAACGGCGAGGATGTGATCGTCCGCGTTGCAATCAAGCCGACCTCGTCCATCGAACGCGAGCAGGATACCGTCACCAAGAACCTCGATCCGGAGAAGATCATCGTCTACGGCCGGCACGATCCGTCCGTGGTCCCTCGCGCTGTCCCGGTACTGGAGGC
>CAZYDY010000249.1:0-3531 GCA_964646245.1 uncultured Sphaerobacteraceae bacterium | reverse complement strand
CGATGTCATGACCGTGGCCGTGAGCGTGTCCGTGCTTACAGGCAACGCAGCGCCATGTTGTTCATGGGCACCTACGGGTATCAGGACCATGTCGAGATTGGGAAGCAGCTCGCCAGTTTGCGGAGAAGTCAGGTTCGCCAGAAGTATGGGCTCGGTTGTAGGAGTCTGGGTGGTTTCGTCCGTCATATCACCATTTCCTTCCATTGATATGCCTACTGCATACAGACTGGGAGTATACTAAAGGTATAAGGATCGACTGGATGAACACGAGAAAGTGGCTCATTCGCAGCGGAAAGGCACATAGATGTACAGGCAGATTGTTGTACCACTTGACGGTAGTCATTTGGCGGAAGAAGCACTTGAACAGGCAAAGAAAATTGCCAAATCATCCTCTACCCCACTCAAATTGATTCGCGTGGTGGACACATATCGAACCCAGAGTTTGCCAGCCACCGGGATGGCCCTGGACTATTCGATGCTCGGAGAACTGGCGGAAGAGGAAATCCAGGATGCCAAGGAATACCTCACGCGGATAGTTGACCAGACCAAGGGTGAGGGCTACGACGTTACAGGCGATGTGCTCCAGGGGCCGATCGCCCGGCAAATTTGCTCGATGGCTGGCTCGGAAGACCTGATTGTAATGTCCTCTCATGGTCGCACGGGAATCAAGCGCTGGTTCCTGGGTTCCGTTGCCGAAGAGGTCATGCGCAACGCCGAATGCCCGGTGCTGTTGCACAAGTCCAAAGATCTCAAAGAAGACTAATCACTCCCAATAACAGGTGATTCTCCGTCGGGTGTTTGACACCCGACGGTTCCCGTATTAATAAGAGAGTGCCACTGTCACCGTGTTCGTGCTTGAGCCGCTGACAGTTCGTTTAAGTTGGAGATCCATGTCTACCCCTGCAACCGAAGATACCGAAGCACAGTTAACAGGTGAAGAGCTAGAGAAACTTGAGCGGGAAGCCCGGGGTTTTGGCGTACTTCGGTTCCGGAACTATCGGCTCTTCTTCTCTGGCCAGCTCATATCCACCACGGGTATGTGGATGCAATCCCTGGCGCAAAGCTGGTTGGTGGTCGAGACGCTCAATGCCTCCGCGTTTCAGCTCGGTTTGGTCCCTATCTTTCAGTTTGGACCATCGCTCTTCCTCGGTATACCGGCGGGTACGCTCGTCGATCGGTGGCCAAAAAAACGAATACTGATGGTCACACAGTTCATTTACATGGCCATTGCGTTGACGCTCGGCATTCTGACGTTAACAGGCAAGGTCCAGCTGTGGCATGTGTATTCCACGGCGTTCGCATTTGGTTTGACAGGCGCCCTGGATATGCCTTCACGCCAGGCGTTCGTTTCTGAACTCGTACCCAAATACGCGCTCAAGAATGCGATTGCGATTAACGCAGCCACGTTTAACACAGGCAGAATCCTCGGGCCGGCAATTGCCGGTGTTGTGTTGGCGACATTTGGCGTAGCAGCGTGCTTCTTCATCAACGCAGCCGGGTATCTGGCACCCCTGATTGCGCTGTTCCGTATGGAACTGGTGCCATTCATTAAGAAGACTGCCGGCTCTGGCTGGTCGCAAGTAAAAGAGGGACTTGGCTACGTACGCCGCACACCGGATATCATGCGGCCAATCATGCTGATAGCCGTGGTTGGTAGCTTTGGTATGGCATACAACGTATGGTTGCCACTCCTGGCGACGGAAAGCTTCAACGCCGATGAGACCGTATTTGGCGTGATGTTTAGTTCGATGGGATTCGGCTCCCTTCTTGGTGCGCTCTCGATCGCGTACATGAAGGGAGGTCCGTCCCGCATTCGCATGCAGGTTGCCGCGATTGCACTGGGCATTGTCACCGTTGCTATCGGCTTCATTGCAGCAGTACCCCTGGCCGTCTGGTTGGCGAGCATCACACTGGCGGTTAGCGGCTTCTGTGCATCCAACACAATGTCGATGGCAAATACCATTGTGCAGACCACAGCACCCGATGAACTGCGCGGGCGGGTGATGTCTGTGTACACCACGGTGTTCATGGGCACCATGCCACTTTCAGGACTCATTGCCGGGTTTATCGCCGACCGCTGGAGCATTGAAGCGTCCATGTACTTTGGAGGTGGTATTGTTGCCATCGTTGCCACGATAATGCTTGTACGACAATCAATGAGTCGAGAATCGACGGAACGGTCACCAATTCCTATTGGATAACGCAACAGAACGGGAATCGCGCGATGGGTGGATTCGGAATAATCAGCCTGCTCTACGTCGCGCTTGGGGTTCGCGTTGTCTGGATGATCGCGAAAAACTGGCGCTCTGTATGGGACAAAAACTTCACTGCATCTGACCGTGTGCTGGTCAACCAGGCATCGTTCTTTTTCCTCGTCCCTGTCTCCGTCCTTCTCCATGAATTCGGACATGCAGTCGCGGTTTGGGCTTTCGATCGGGAAGTTGTTGACTGGGGCTTTTACGGCTTTGCGGGATATGTTGCGTACTTCCCGGTCGATCCGTCAACCGGTGAGATCCTTTCCGATATCCAGCGAACACTCATTTCTGCCGCAGGTAGCATCGTGAATCTTGTGCTCTGCCTGGTCGCGCTCGGTGTGGTGCTCTACTGGAAGCCACCACTACGGGCCGCGATCAATGAGCTGCTCATTGGCTTTGTATTTATTTCGGGATTGAACGCGTTCATCGTCTACCCGGTGCTTGACCTTGCCAGCGGTATGAATGGCGACTGGCGCCAGATGTACAACAGTGGCGTGCCATGGCTGACGGCAGTAATTGTCTTGATACAGGTAGCGGTCCTGGCCGGAGGTTACTGGATATTCACCAATCCCGGTATGAAGGCAAAGTTTGCGCGGCTCACCGATGTACCGCCGGGATTTGAGCGGGGCATGCTGGGCGGTATCCAACCGGCAAAAATCAAGACCATGAATATGGATACAACGGAAATCCATATTCGCGATGCGGTCAATCGCGTCGCCAGTGGATGGCACACACGGGTTGATTCGCAGATCCAGAGATTCGAGGGCGGATCTGCCCTGCTCGTGCAATGGACGACAAACCGCGTATTGCGTGTGATGGCAGTGCGTTCATTGAAAAACGATGTGTGGGATATCGTCGAGATTCCCACCAGCGGTGCCGGGCAGCAAGCCGGTCGGCCACGTGTCATTCATCGATGGAACCGTAAGCCAGGATCAGAAGAACTCACAATGGCGCTGCGAGTTGCGATGGAGCGGGTTGATACCGGCAACTAGCCTTCTGGCGTGCCCTCAACAGGATTTGGTCCAACAGCAATCGCATCATCACCTTGCGCTGCCAGCACCTCCAGGAAGCGATCCCACGAGGTGGACCATTGCCATGGTCGCTCCCAATTGGTGGATGTTGGGCCAAGCGGATCCCGGATGATGACCGAATCCTGATTGAAGCCCATGACCGTCAGTGCGTGATCGTTACTAAAAACTACCGGCCATTCTTCTCCAGTATTTGCGTACCACGTAGCCGGGCGCCACGGCATCATATCCACCGTCGATTTGAAATA
>CAZYDY010000248.1:0-3533 GCA_964646245.1 uncultured Sphaerobacteraceae bacterium | reverse complement strand
CTCACACGCGTGTTCCAGCGCACGAACCCGTACACGAGGTTCCACAATCCCACCGGATACGATCCGGTGAACAGCACCGCCCACCATCCCACGAAGCCGGCGATGCTCGCCAGGATCCCGTACGCCCACAAAATGAACAGGTGCGGGATCACCATCAGCCATTTCACGAAAATCAGCAGTCGCGAAAGCCGCGGCGGACGCGGTACATCAAACCAGAAATCACTTTGAGCTTGCATACCTGGCCCTCGAAGAGTCTTCTACGCTACATAACAGCGATTCAGTATGCACGATATTCGTCTGGTTTGAAATGGAAATTACGGGAAAAGACAAACGCCCGGATTGCTCCGGGCGCCTGTCACACATCGTTGTGTCGGGTTTAGGTGAAGACGCCTCCGCCAGTAACGGCGATCGTCTCTCCGGTGATATACGTACTGTCAGCGGATGCGAGGAAAACGTATGTCGGAGCCAGTTCCGCCGGCTGTCCGGCTCGCTCCAGCAATGTGTCCTTGCCGAACGACTCGTACATCTCTGCATCCATCGTGGAAACAATCAGCGGCGTCCAGATCGGACCAGGCGCCACCGCGTTCACACGTACACCGTTCTTAATCAAATCCTGTGCCAGCGCCTTGGTATACGTCACCTGCGCGCCCTTCGTGGTCGCATAGTGCAACAGCGAAGAACTCGGCTGCTGGGCCTGGATCGACGTGGTGATGATCACCGCGCCACCTTCCGACAAGTGAGGAGTCGCAGCCTGGGTGAGATAGAACATCGCGTCCAGGTTCGTCTCAATCGCCCGGTGCCAATCCTCGTCCGGAATATCCTTCACACGATCGTACGTCGATTGGAATGCGGCATTGCTCACCAGGATATCCAGCTTGCCGAACTCGCTCACCGTGCGGGAAACAAGAGACTCGCAATGCGACTTCTCCCGGATATCGCCGGGAAGCAACAGCGCCTTGCGTCCGGATTCCTCCACAACGCGAGCGGTTTCCTTCGCATCCTCATCTTCCGAAAGATACGAGATGGCAACATCCGCACCCTCGCGTGCATACGCAAGCGCAACCGCGCGGCCGATACCGCTATCCGCACCGGTAATGAGCGCGACCTTGCCTTCCAGCTTGCCGGATCCCTTGTACGACTTTTCACCATAATCCGGAAGCGGCTGCATCTCCGCCTCTATACCGGGATACTGCTGATCCTGCTCGGGAAACGGACCCTGAGGGGCGACTTCGCGGGGATCTGTGTTCGGGTTGGTCATCGAAAATCCTTCCTCAAATAACTCCAACGTCTCACCGCAACTACGCACACGCTGTGCCACCTGAACATCGTTTGGCACGTGGGTTGCGATATCGCTCGTCAGTAGGGAACATTGAGCCTCAGCAGGAGTACAACATGCGGAAATCAGTTATCTTCTCCGTTGCCGGATTACTGGTGCTGCTTTTCGGGGCGGCGTTCGGAAGGATTTTTCACGCGGATCCCGTGGAGGATAACCTCAAGAACGCCGAGGTACCTCGCAAGTGGTGGGATGACCTCGCGATTATCAAGCTCCTGGCGGGTGCCGCACTCCTGATCGGCCTCGTCTGGCCACCGCTGCTCATGCTCACGGCGGTGCTGCTGGTCTTCTATTTCGGTGGGGCTGTAGTCCAGCACATCCGGGCCGGAGATTGGAAGTTCGCGCCAGCTGCCAGCGGAATGGTGTTGGCTGCCGTGCTGACCGGATTACTCACGAAGGGGCCAACCCGGGCACTTCCGGCATCCAAAACCCTGCATGATTCCGCGACAGACGTATAGAGGCAATGCAGGTACAAACAGTTAATGCTGTTCGTACCTGCATCCGCCCACCGACTTAGGGAGCGGTCTTCGCCCGAGCCATGAACGTAGCCGCCAGCGGAGCCAACGCCAGCCCAAGCATCAACCCGATGGCGATGTTGTCGAAAATCAGCAACCCCACCATCAACCCAAACGGAATCCCGAACGCAACCGCAGTCGCGTAGTTCTTGCCAAAGGCCGAGTTCCACGCTTCGTCTGTGCCTTCCGACGTATCTGCCGGGGCGTCCAAATCCTCAGGTTTTCTGACGTTGTCACTCATACAGCTTGCGATTCGCCCTCAATGTCACGCTCGGCGCGCCATGTCAGCGCATTACCCTGAAGAGGATAGCCGAGAAAATCGCCCCGAGGACGATGCCAATACCGATTCCTACCCCCACACTGTCAAGAAGCAGCCACGCCAAAAGAGTACCGACCAGCAGCCCGGCGGTCATGCCCCAAATCAGGTGATTGATCGAGCGAGGCTCAGTATCCTGCCCCGTTTGCTTCCCTGGTGTCATGTGTTCATCCTGTGGTTTCCCGCGCGCAGGTCATGGTTACGGCCGGGATTGATCGACAAATCGGTTCATCGCCAGACTGTAGATCCCTGCCATCGCAAGGCCAATAGCAACACCAATCCCCACGTTATCGAGAACGTTGAGCCCCAGCACAATACCAATCGGAATAAATATGGCGAAGCCTATTGCCAGGCGATTCGCCTTCTTCTCTTCCTCTATCTCAGGGGTGTCGCGCTCCACATCCGGCAAGGGTCGCTGGTGAAGCTCCTGGTCTGAATCAGTCATCACTCGCGCCCTTAACCCAATTACCCTTCTCGTTCTTGTGGTACTTCTGCTTCACAGCCGCCCACGCCACCCGGTGACTCCGCTCTTCGTCGCCATCGTACTGGTCATGGGCGCTGTTGAACGCCTCCTTGTAGATCTCCTGGGCATGCTTCGGCAGGTTGTCCTTCACCGAATCCGGCAAACTGGTAATGCGTTCGTATGGCATAACGTCCTCCTTAATTACAACGGTCCCGCGCAGAACACATGCCAACAGGTTCAACAGCCAACTCCTCATCCGTGGCACGGGAACTGCTTTATTGAGCGCAACGACGATTCCGAGATGTCGGGATTCCAAGGAGGTTAATAGATGTCACTTGCAACACCACGCGAACTTTTTATTCATGAACTTTCAGACCTGATGAGCGCGGAGAACATCTTCCTCGGCATGCTGGAGGAAAGCGCAAAGCTTACCGACAATGCAGATGCCAAGAAGGCCTACAACGATCACCACAAGGAAACCAAAGGCCAGATCAACCGCCTCAATAAAGTCTTTGACCTTCTCGGCGAGAAGCCGGAAGAAGTGACCTGCTACGGTGCCGAAGGCCTCCGCAAGGAGATGGAGCACCTGAAGGAAGAGAAGCCCGAAGGCATGGTCAAGGAGCTTGGCCTGCTACTGGGCGCCGACAAAACCGAGCACTACGAAATTTGCGCCTACCGCAACCTGATGCAAATGGCCCGCAGCATGGGCGAATCCGACGTAGCCGACCTCCTCAGCGAAACCCTCGCTGAAGAAGAGGAAGCCGATAAACTGGTCCGCTCCCTGGTACGAACACTTGGCGACGACCTCAAGGCGGAAATGGCCGCCGACTAAATCGTTCTCCCCTCCCCACTCCCCTGACTCACCGCGGACACTGTTGTCCGCGGTGAGTCGTTTTTCGCATGCGT
>CAZYDY010000247.1:0-3534 GCA_964646245.1 uncultured Sphaerobacteraceae bacterium | reverse complement strand
GATTCCCGGAAGGTATCGGCTAATTCATCGGCAGTAGGGAAGTGCTTCACGCTGTCCGGCAGGTACTTGTAGGCTTCATATTCACCGGTAAGTACTTTGCCGATCACAGGCAAAACCTGATTGAAGTAAAAGTTGAACGGGATCTTGAGGATAGGGCGGTGATAGGGTGTCGCCTCCAGGCAGATCACCTTTCCTCCCGGCCGGACGATGCGGGCCATCTCCCTGATACCAGCTGCATAATCTGGCAGGTTCCGCATACCAAAACTGATGGTGACAGCGCTGGCTTTTCCATCCCCAAAGGGCATGTCCATGGCGTCACCTTCCACGAAATTGACCTCGCTCCGGCGTTTCTCCGCCTTGCGCTTCGCCTCGGCGATCATACCGCTGCTGTAATCGAGCCCCGTCACCAGCGGCACGCCTGCACGTTCAACCTCAAATGCCACATCGCCCGTACCGCAGGCTACGTCAACAACGAAATCGCTTGGCTCGCCGTTCTGCAATGTACGGGCATGCTTCGCCATCATCTTGCGCCAACGGAAATCCATGCCGAAGGTCATTATGTGGTTCATCAGGTCGTAGCGCGGCACGATGGTATCAAACATCTGCTGTACGTCATCCTGACTGGAGATTGCGCCGGACTGAGATTGCTGGGATGACATGGATTCCTCCGAAATTATGCGGTGAGCACGAATGCGAGGCCGAGCAGCACGCTGTGAACAAGCGCCGTTTTGCCAGTGAGGCCAAGCGTCTTGTTAAGGGGTGGTCCTTGCAGGGTTTGCACCTGCCGGACGAGATCCCGGAACATGGGCCAACTCAACATTGTGAGCAGCGCCCACCCGTTCAGCCAGCCAACGGCCCAAAATACGAACGGTGACACGGCCGTGAGCGCCAGCATCAGATAATACTCAATGCGCGTACTCTTCGGCCCAATTCGCACGGCCACTGTACGTTTATTGACCTTCTCATCCTGTTCACGATCACGATAGTTATTGATGATAAGGATGCCAACAATCATCGCACCCGGCGGTATTGATGCAGCCAGGGATAGAGCGGTGAGTTCGCCGGTTTGCAAATATGCGGTTCCGGTGACGGCAATGAGACCAAAGAAGAGAAACACAAAAATCTCACCCAAGCCCAGGTAGCTGATAGGGAAGGGTCCGCCGGTGTAGGCAACTGCGCAAATCAGGGCAGCAATACCAAGGAACACGAACGGCCAACCACCCCGAATCAGCAATGGAATGCCCGTACACGCCGCCAGAACCAACGTGATCCACGTCGCATTCATAACCTGGTTGTAGGTCACGTAACCGGCAGCTGTAATACGGGTCGGGCCAGTGCGCTCGACGGTGTCACTACCTTTCTTCGCATCAATGGCATCGTTGGCGAAGTTCGCGGCGATCTGCAACAGCAGTGCAGTCACCAGCGCCAGCAGCGCAACCCACCACACAAACGCGCCCTCTCGCACCGCCACGGCTGTACCAACCACTATCGGGGCTACCGCAGCAGGGAGCGTTCGCGGACGGGCTGCCAGGACCCAGATGTGCAGTTTTGAAGGACGGTCGGCAGCGGTGCCGACGGGAATACTCATGAATCGTGGGATCCTGTTTCACCGGGGTCGAGATATACGGCATCAAGGATGCGCGTTTCTCCGACCATCCCGGCCACTATGGCGTAATTACCGGTGGAAATCTCATCAACGGATTCAAAGGAATCCGCATCCACCAACGCCAGATAGTCTACTCGCAGCAGCGGCTGGGCGCTGAGGATGCTCTCACCAATCGCAATGAGGGCACTGGCATTGTGTTCACCATTGGTAGCAGCGCTCTGGATCGCGAACAGCGCCTGCGGAATTGCGACGGCCGCCTCACGCTCCTCATCTGATAGGGAAGCGTTATAGGAGCTTAGGGGAAGTCCATCCGGATCCCGCACGGTCACGCAGGGGACGATCTCGCCCGCCAGGCACAAATCCCCGTGCACTTGCTGGATGATACGAAGTTGCTGTAAATGCTTCTCGCCCACATAGGTTCGCGTCGGCTGCAACTGGTTCAGGAGGATCACGAAGAACGCGGTGACGTTATCGAAATGTCCCCCTCGTGCCTCGCCCTCCCAGTGTTGTGCCAACGCTGGTACCCGCACCGACGTGCCAAACGATTCCGGAAAGATATCCTCCGGCTCCGGACGATAGAAGATGCGGGCACCCGCCTCACGGGCCAAATCTGTTTCAGCGTCTGAAATATCCGGTACATCGCCAGAAGGATCGAAGATCACAACGACCGTTTCGTCGTTCTCAAGATGAGAGCGACGAATCAGCGCCACGTGACCCTCATGGATGGAACCCATAATCGGAACCACTCCCGTTGTGAGGGCACCGAGCGTGGCATCGAGCACCTCATCTGGCGTGGTGAGTGTGAGCGTAGGGCGTACCCGCATGGCTACACCTGTGGAGTTGGATGGAAGCTACGCGTGTAGCTGGAAGCCTCTTTGGATTCGCCAGATTCCGGGCGATGCCCATGCTCATGCGCGGAGATGAGCCGGTACATCATCAGGTTGTTGGGCACCGGGACGTTGTGACGGCGAGCATGCCGCACCACCGCTCCGTTAATCGCATCGATTTCAGTGCGGAGTCCCTGTTCCAGGTCCACATACATACTGGTATACGGGTTTGCCGTAGACAGTGCGAAGTTCTCCATCACCTCAACCAGGGTGTCGGCGTGCAGGCGCACACCTTCCTTCGCGGCCACGGCGACAACTTCCTCGATAATCACACGGGCTGCTTGCAGGAGATCGGGATCAAGCGCGACTGAACGAGTCGGTACAGCCGCCAGCGCCGTAGTCGGATTGAGTGCGCTGTTAACCGCAAGCTTTCGCCACACCCAGCGGTGAATATCCGCAACCGCGTTGGTGCGCCAGCCGTTATCCCGCAACGTACTGGCCAAAGAGGCGAGACGATCATTGATCTCCGGGGTTCGCCTGCCGATTGCGGTGAGTCCGTCTGTTGTATGTGTCACTTTGCCTGGTGATGTGCGAACAGCGGCCTGCGTGGTGACACCCATCCAGACATGCGGACGCACCCCCTTAAAGGTCAGGACTTCACGCAAGGATTTCGCGTTACCAAGTCCGTTCTGCAGTGTGAGCACAATGGTGTTCCGTTGTAGATACGGGGCCAGGGGAGCACATGCCTCGCCGGTGGCCCAGGCTTTCACCAGCACAATCACAACATCGCTACCAGCTACATCTGCCGGATTGGTACTCACATTCAACCTGATTGTGTTGGTTTGACCATCTCGCTCGGTAAGCTGTAGACCGTTATTGCGAATCGATTCCAGATGTTCAGACGGGCGACCGTAGAGCAGCACATCGTCCAGTTCGGGGGCGGCCTTGGGATCGCCAGCATGGTGGTTCATGGATGCGGTGAGACGTGCAGCCAACAGCGAGCCCATAGCGCCAGCTCCGACAACAGTGATCTTCACGATGGCAACTCCATAATTGGTCGAATCATAGTCATGGCCATATTGTCGCATTAATCGGGTTTGG
>CAZYDY010000246.1:0-3551 GCA_964646245.1 uncultured Sphaerobacteraceae bacterium | reverse complement strand
CGCCGCATTCGGCATTGCGGAGCAGAACCCAGGCGAGGATTTGGGCGATCATTTCATCCTTGCCCGATTGGCGACTAAACGCAATGGCGAACTGCTCGCCTGATCGCTTCGAAAGGTGCTGCGCGAGTGGTTTTGCCGCCTCCAATTGATAGCCGCGCATTGCGTACGTGGGCATGGTGAGGTGGCTGAATGCCTCGATATCGAGAAGAGCCTGGCGCAAGTTGTTCACAAAGAGATTCTCCTTTCCAGGACCGCTGCATCACACCTTTTCGGGCACCATTGAGATCCGTGAAAGTGGAGAGAAAGCAGCGAATACTGTAGGTTTGTATTACAAGACAAGTAGATGCGATGTTCTGGCGCGCCCCTGTGGCAATTGTGCTGGTGTATCAAACACAGGAGTTTTTCGATGAGAGCGTTTCTGACGACACTGTTTGCCGTGGCCCTTGTTGCGTCCGGATTTGCTGGCGCAGCAGCGCAGGATGTTGAAACGAGCTATGCCGAAGGCCTGGATGCTCCGGTAACGTGGTCTGATAATCGCGGCGATGTTCTGGCGTCGCTTCAGGTGACCGAGGTCAACTCGGACTGGATGGACTACGAAGATGGCCGTGGGCCAGATCGAAGCTTTGTGTATCAGGCCGTCTCCATTGCGGTGACAAACCATACGGGCGATGAGTGGGAGCTTTCGGCTAACTCGTTCTCGCTTGTCGATGCCTATGGCCGTGTTATCCGACCATCGCACGTAAATGTCGCTGAAGGTTTGGATTACGAGCTCTTCCGCGGTTCTGTAACGGTTGCTCCGGATGAAACGACTGAGCAGGTACTGATGTTTGAGTTGCCGGCAGGTATTCCAGCCGGAATCCTGATCTGGGATCAGGGCAGTGGCAAGGGAGCTCTTGTAAACCTGTTGGACGAACCCGTTGCGGATAGTGCAATTGCTAATGATCTTTCGGCAACAGCTACCTGGACCGATGATCGGGGTGGCCTTGTTTCCACATTCCAGGTTACCGACGTAAATCCAGATTGGCTGGACTACGATGATCGCCATGCGCCCAGCCGCGGCGAGGTATACCAAACGGTTTCGTTCACCATTACCAATGAGAGCAGCGACACCGTAGACGTGAACCCTAACGATTTCTCCCTGATGGATAGCAGCGGTGCCAGTCTTCGGATCAGTCGGGTACAAGCAGCCGACGACGCTACCCAACAACCGTTTGTTGATAGTGTGGAGCTTGGCCCCGGTGAATCCGTAGACGGCATGCTTGTGTACCTCAACTCCGCGGGGCTTGATCCCATTGCACTTAGCTGGGCGCCTGTGAACGGATTGATCCACGTCGTGGTGTTCCAGGATGGTGATGAGCCGACGAATATCACCGGGCCGGAGAGTACCCCGGTGACGTTACCGGAAAGTACGCCAATCGGCTGATACCTACAGCCACCGAGGAATCACATCTAGCAATACACTGCCGATAACCAGATAAAAGATGCCGTTGATGCGGTATCGAATCTCCTTGAGTTCGTCGTCGATATGTTCGACTTTCTCGCGGGTGATGACTTCGTAGGTGGATTTGGGATCCATATCCACCTGCGAAGTTTGTTCCTGTACCTGGGTCAATATCGTGGCTACCATTGCGTCTCCTCCTCGTCTGCGCGCTCTGCCATCAGGTCGGCCAATGCCTTGCTTACAGCATCGACCTGATGGTTTGGCTGCTTGGTGGACATGAATGCTGCTTCTGCCCTGAGTACTGTGGCCGCACTATTTGCCAGAAGAGACACGAGTTTGCAGAGTGTCTCCAGATCCCGGCCTGGGGTCATGACGAGTTTCAGGGCGCGGCGAATGACATGTCGTTCGTAATCGAGTGGTCCTGGTGGTGTGATGGTCATTGATCGTCCTTTCGTATGGTTCGTAACGCGTGTTTTGATAGAGGCCTCTACTATCTATACGCATCGGGGACGCTGTTAATAGACGATTGGGGAAATATTGGCGGTATTTGGGGGTGAATTGAGAGGCGTCATTTCTGGTTGCCCGTGAGTAATTCACGGGCGTGCACTGATGAGTTGGGGAGGGATTGCCCGATTCTGGCCTGCGCTGGATAACGAGTTGGGGTTTGTACGACCCGATTTGTGGCTTGAGACGTGAACCTGCCGGTTAGGAGGTGGTGGGTTAAGGGAACAATCCTGTTGTGTCTCGCGTCTGCCTTATGAAGAACCTCTCATTGAGAGGGTTGTTTTACATGTGGGGGCATCGCGTTGAAAATACTCTTGGGAATTGTCTTGTCGCTGGGGCTGATTTTTACCTCACTGCCGGCAGGTGCGGCGCAGGATAGCAGCTTGCCAACCATGCCAGGATTCGGGGAACCAGTTACGTGGACGGACGAATCGGGTGCGGCGATTGCATCTGCCACTGTGCACGGCGTGGAACGTGACTTCCGTGGCTATGAGGAAGGCTGGGATCCACAGTTCGGATACACCTACATGCTCGTAGATGTTTCGGTGGTGAATGAGTCTGACCGGGCGATCATTATCGAGGCGCACGCCTTCATGCTGGTGGATGATCATGGCGCCCGCCATAACCGCATGAAACTCAGATCGACCGAGATAGAAATGTTTCATGAAGATCTTCCCCTTGCACCGGGAGAATCGGCCCAGATCACAATTGGATATCAAATTCCCGCACACGCAAGCGCTTCCCTGCTGGCCTGGAACCCGGTACAGGGGCAGATGCACTTTGTGGTGCTTTCCACAGATGTCAGTGAGAACAGTGCCATCGTATGGGGGCAGGAGAATACATCCGTTTTGACCGATGATTTCACCAACCCGGTTGCCACCTTCCAGGTGGTGGATATCAATGAGAACTGGGCAGATTACGATGAGAGATCAGTGCCGGAAGATGATAGCCGGTATGTTGCAGTACGTTTGGCTGTCTCAAACCAGACTGACCGCCCGGTGACGTTCGAGCACTATGACTTTGCCCTGGCGAATGCGGATGGTAGTGAATCTCGAGTCGTTCGGGTGAGCGTGAAGGAAGATGCAGAGACCCCTTTCCGTGAAAGCGTGCGATTGCAGGCTGGTGAAAGGATTGAGGTGATGATGGTATTTGCAGTGCCGACGAATACGGAGCCTATCGCCGTTATGTGGCGGCTTGACTATTCGGCTACTAACATGGTGATCGTTGCGGAGGCACCCGCTGCCCCGGTAGAGGCGACTCCGGATGCTATTGCTACGCCGTCCTAACCACCTGGTTCTATGGAGCATTTGAAATTGGGAACAAATGGCGCTGTTCTTGCGTTTGCTTGTTGGGCCCGGTGGCAAATAGCCGGGAGAATTTCGTGAGCGATTGCTGGAAGTCGCTCAGTTTTTAGGAGGTTTCTGGATGAGAAAGCTGATAAGCCTGTTTCTCGCTGCAGCATTGACGATGGTCGGCGTTATGGGCGTGGCAGCACAGGATGACGCAACCACAAGTTTCGCAAATGGTCTTGATACACCCGCTACATGGACGGACGATCGTGGCAATGAAGTGGCCACGTTGGAAGTGAACGACATTAACACCGACT
>CAZYDY010000245.1:1850-3552 GCA_964646245.1 uncultured Sphaerobacteraceae bacterium | reverse complement strand
GGCAGCCACTTCAACTTGAAGCTGAACAGCAGCACGAGCAAGGTAGCCAGGAAAAAGTTCGGCAGCGAAATACCGATCAGCGAGGTAATCGTGGTGAAGTAATCGAGCTTGCTGTTGCGGCGGATTGCAGCGGCGGTTCCCGCAATAATGGCTGGAACAGTACCGAGAATCGCTGCAAAGATGGTCAGCTGTGCAGTCACCGGCAATCGCAGGCCAAGTTCCTGGGTCAATGGACGGCCCGTTCGCAGGCTCTGCCCAAGGTCCCCGGTCACGATATGCTGTAACCACTTCAGGTATTGCACCGGATAGCTTTGGTTCAGGCCATAAGCATTGCGGATATTCTCGATTTGCTCCGGTGTCGACCGGCGATCCGCACCCAGCAACACCATCACCGGGTCGCCGGGGATGAATCGAATGATGATAAATGTGATCAGTGAGACGCCCAGCAAAATGGGAATCATCAGCAGCGCACGCCGGATAATGAACTTCAGCACGAAATAGACTCCACCCCGGGAATTAACCGAATAGCGCGATCAAGGGCACAACCTCAAACCGCCCCCGCATACTAAAGGCTGCCTGATTGTAATGTAAATGTTATGCCGTGTAACCCCGGGTTATTACGGTGCTGCCGGTTCCTGCCGAGAGACCATCTCGTTGATCCATATCGGCGCGAATGGAGATGTGCAATTCGGTGGCGTCGGATAGTCTTTCAGTACTTCCAACCGTTCGCCGATCTCGAGCGCCCGGGCCCGATGCTCTTTGTGGTTAATACCAATTGCTGCCAGGCAATTGTTCATTTCCCACTGCAGTCGATCCGGGGCATCCTTCATCTCCGCCTCGATCGTCTCCAGCAATCCAGGGAGATTAAGCTCTTTCGACCGCTTCGCGATCATACCGTTCGTCAGCGCCCACCCTGCACTGGCGACATTGGCATCGTCGTCGCTCAACCAACGTTCCCTCAAGACATCTGCATGCGAGCTCTTTTTGACCACATAACTGATTAGCCAGTCGTGAGTTTTTCGAGCCCTGGCTCCCCGAACCATGGAGTCCAACTCATCTTCCGAAAACGACCTCGGCTTGCAGATGAGAAGGGAAAGCAACTGGGCGGCTGTATTATCAGTCGCCCAAAGATCCTTGGAAAGCTCGTGGTCAGCTTTGATCTTCTTTGCCAAAGCCCGCAATTCCGAGAGGCCGACGCCATGGTCGTCACCGTGTCTCTCATTGACGGCACGGCGTTTCGGATTCTCCATCCCGGCCAGTTCGGCCATGATTGATTCGACTGTGAATGCAGGCATCAGGATTTCCCGTATATCTAGGCGTTTTCGGCGGCGATCATCGCTGCGCCCACCACTCCGCTGTAATCACCCAGCGTTGCCTTCACGATTTCAACCTGCTCACCGGCATAGGGGAGTGCTTCCTTCCGGGTCCACTCCTCGGCGGTCTCGAACAGCAGGTCCACGGAATCGATCACACCGCCCCCCAGCACGATCCGCTGCGGGTTCACGAAGTTCACCATGCTCGCCAGTCCATATCCGAGGTACTTGCCAGCATCCTTCACCGTTTCAACAACAACATCGTCCTTCTTCTTAACGGCCCTTCGCAGCGCACCACTCTTGATCGCCACAGACGAAGCCATGGGATCGATATCCGGAATGAGTTCCGTCAATATGCTCTTCCGACCACGCCGAAGTTCGCCCAGGAT
>CAZYDY010000245.1:0-1750 GCA_964646245.1 uncultured Sphaerobacteraceae bacterium | reverse complement strand
GCCGTTCCAATCAGCAAGCCACGTTTCGCATCAACCTGGCCGGCGATACCAACGCCAATTCCCGCACAATCACTGGCTTTCACGCGGGCGTCATTCAGCGCACCGTCTACCACTTCATAGATGCGCTCCATCAGGGCATCGCCGCTGTCGAAGAGGCTGGTGGCGATCTTGAACTCGCCCTTTACCTTGCCGTTGCTGGTGTTAACCACGGCCGCCAGGACTTTCGTCCCGCCGAAATCCACACCAATCGCATACTTGTTGCCCATGTCGAGTTGCTCCTACTGTGCCAGCGCATCGAACTGCTGAATCACATCGCCGAATGCGGCTATTGTGTCAGGTGTACATGCATCCAGGCCACACACGAAGTGGGAGATTCCCAATTCGCGGAAGGAATGCAGGTGCTCTGCTTTCTCCTCAACACTGCCATCGAATGCGTTCGGTCGGCGCCCGAGAGATGTCCCCATCGAGATATTGCCGCCCGCTGTGCGGATGAGCGACTTCGGATCGCGACCCGCCTCTTCGCAGGCAGCGTCAACTTTCGCCATCAGTTCAGGAATGCGCGATGTATCACCGTGCCACACGGTGTTCCACGCATCGGCATGCCGCGCAATAATGCCCAGCATGCGATCGCCAGATGATCCCACCAGGATCGGCGCGCCGTTCTGGCGCGGACCCCGCGGCTGATTCACAGCACCGTCCGCCTGGAAGAACTTGCCATCCAGTGTGGCAGTGCCCTCCCGTAGCATCTTCTCCATGATCTGGATACCTTCTTCAAATCGGCTGACCCGGTGATCCCACGGATACCCAAAAGCGTCATACTCCGGCTTGTGCCAGCCAGCACCGAGCCCAAGAATGAATCGACCGCCACTGATTTCGTCGATCGATTCAGCGGTCTTGGCGATGAGGGCGGGATTGCGGAATCCGGTACACGCCACCAGCGAACCGATCTGCACATCCGGTACCGAAGCCGCCACTGCGGCCATCATGGAGAAAACCTCCCACACACCGCGCACACTGCCGTCATCGGCATCTTCAAACTGAAAGTGGTCGGCAAACCAGATCGCCTCAAAACCAGCCTCGCGAGCTGCCTGGGCCATCTCCACCATATCGGCGAAACGCGGTGTCGCACCGAAGTGGCTCTCTTCGCCAATTGGCAGCATCAAACCGAGGCTCATGGGACGCCTGGATTCAAACCAGACCGGATTTGTGATTACGCTCATGCTTTACCTCACATGTGATTTGTTCAATGTCACGTCTTCATTCACGATACAACAGGTGTTGGCGTAGCGGTTCACTCATGGCCCGGGTTTTGCTCTCAACTCTGATCATCGGGGAAGGCATGGCACGCCTTCGGGTCAATAAATGGGAATGGGTGGGACCAAATGAATAACGACGCGCCAGATAACTCACGTTCTTTCGGGCTTTCCCCGTGGGTCTTTGCACCCGCCGCGATCGCCGTCATCGTGTTCAGCGCTTTCGCAATCATATTGCCGGAGAGTACTGAATCATTTTTCAAATCACTTGAGAAAACAGTCGTCAATACGTTCAACTGGTACTACGTATTGATCACTGCGCTTTTCGTAGCCTTTGTGGTCTTCGTCGCCTTCAGCCGCCTCGGAGATGTGAAGCTCGGAAAAGATGCCGACGAGCCCGAATTTAGCCTGGGCTCATGGTTCTCACTGCTGTTCGCCGCCGGAATGGGAATCGGGCTGGTCTTCTACGGTGTCGCCGAACCACTAAGCCATTACAC
>CAZYDY010000244.1:0-3568 GCA_964646245.1 uncultured Sphaerobacteraceae bacterium | reverse complement strand
CCCCCTGGACGCACCAGCAGCAGGTCTCCTGGCTGGAGTGCGCTAACGGGCACGGTTTCAGATGCGCCATCAACAATGCGCTCGGCTTCATCTGGCACCAAATCGGCCAATGCCTGGAGCGCATTCTGGCTCTCACCAAGAGCCCGCATCTCCACCCAGTGCCCCAGCAACATCACGGTCACCAGAAGGGCCAACTCCCACCAGAAGTCCAGGTCCAGCCAGCCGATCGTGGTGGCCCAGCTGGCAAGAAATGCGACCGTGATCGCCAGGCTGATGAGGGTCATCATTCCCGGCTGACGCATCTTCAGTTCGTCAATAGCGCCTTCCAGGAAGACCCGCCCGCCGTACACAAAGATGATTGTGCCGAGGATCGGTGAAACCCAGGTGTCCCCCGGGAAATCAGGAATGCTGTAGTTCAGCCAGTCCTGCAGCATTGGCGCGAGGATGACCACGGGGATGGTGAGGATCAGCGATACCCAAAACAGGCGCCTGAATTGCTCGGCATGCCCTTCATGGCCGCCATGGTGATCGTGATGACTGTGGTCAGCGTGGGCTGCGCTCCCCGGATGATCATCGTGTTCGTCTGGATTGTGGTGCTGGTGGTCAGTCAATTGAGCTTCTCTCATCCTTTGCTGTACCCCTGGAGGGTATATATCAATCGTAGCAGAAGAGGCAAGTCTCTCTCGTGTACAGCATGGTTCGAGCCAGAGAAATAAAAAGAGGTCATGGCACCAAGCCATGACCTCAGGGAGAACGGAACCGAAGGTTGTTACACGTCGTCGGCGCGGAAACCGCGTGGACCCTTCGCTGCGCTCTCGCGGGCTTCGGAACTCACGAACACCAGGGCACCGATATCATCGCCTTCCCAGTGAATGATCGTTTCGTGATCGGGATCGTTAAGCGCAGCTTCCAGTGCAACATCTGCATCGATATCGTTGGATTGCGCCACCACATATACCGCTGCCGGTACGCGATATGCACGACCAAGAACAGCACCGGAGTTATCGCGAATCAACTCGCCATCAAGCGGGTCGTTCGTTTGCTCAATGTACTGAACTTCGCCGTCCTCATCCTCCACCACTTCCGGGCGGAAGATTTCATCCTTCACCTTGTTGGCGATATACATACCGATTGAACGCTGCATCATGGCTGGGTGCTCCTGGAAGTAAAAGAAACGCGGGCAGATTGTCCTGGTATTTTACCCGATATGCATGTATCGGAAGGCTTCCGAATACTCGCCAGCACCTTCAGGCGGGGTCGGGTTCAGGCTGGAATTATTCCTGGCCCATTCCCGCACGAACTCCAGGTCCGCATCTGCACCGACCTGCGTAACATGCTTGCGCAACGCCTCGATCTTCGTATCGATCTGATCACTGATATCGATCCAGGTGTTTGGCTGGTGAGACGAGAAGATGTAGACCGATGGCACTTCAATCGGCTCCAGCCCTTCTTCCAGCAGTTCAGGGAACGTCCGACGATCCCGACAGCTCGGGAACACGGCCGCGAGGCTCGCCTCGCCCGCAGCAATGTGATCCGGATGGTTGATGTAACCATCTCCGTGCAGGCGTGCAGTCGGGTCGAAGCACATCAGTGCAGTTGGTCTCACCTGGCGAATCACACGTGTGAGCTCCCGGCGCAGTTCCAGGTTTGGCTCCAACGTAGCATCGAGGAAGCGGAGGAATATGACGTCTTTTACGCCCAGCACTTTGGCCGCTTCCAGTTGCTCCTGCTCCCGGAGTGCCACGAGCTCCTCACCGGTGATATCCGGATCCTTCGTGCCCTTGTCACCACTGGTGATGGAGCAGTAGTAGACCTCGCTACCGGCTGCAGCCCATTTGGCAACTGTGCCACCGATGCCGAACTCGGCGTCATCCGGGTGCGCCTGAATCATCAGCACACGCTCCGGAACGGTCGTTGCAGGGTCTGGATATCGTGGTTCTTCGCTCATGTGTGAGTTGTCCTCTTGCTGTCATTCCGGGCATCGGCACAGCCGATGTCGAAGAATCTCGGTGTCAATACGTCAGGTAGCGATCGTGTTATGAGGTACGTCGCCATTCGCTTCGCCCAGGGCCCATCATGACGGCGAATCGCTATCCGTTCAACACCTTTGCCAAGAGCGCGGTGTCGATTTCCTCCAGCGATTCTACAGGGTGTCGGTTGGGGCTGTCTTCTACGGGATGCATTCCCGGCAGCACAATCACCTGTGCACCCGCCGCTTCGGCACTGGCGATTCCCGCCGGAGAGTCTTCCAAAGCCACGCAGCGAGTGGGATCTACCCCCATGCGTTCGGCAGCAAGCAGGTAGGGTTCCGGATGTGGCTTGGGATGGCTCACATCCCCACCGGAAACCAGCTCCTGCAGAATCCCGTTACTTGCCTTCACGATTTGCCTGGCCACAGGCTCCCATGCCTGTGTTACCAGGGCGCAAGGGATACCCGCATCTGCCATGCGCTGCAGGAACTCCGGCGCACCATCAATCCAGGGAATCCCTTCGCCTACACGTGCGGCAACTTCATCCACCAATGCCGACAGCACCTCTTCATCGGTGAGGGGTACACCAGCCGCTTTCAATGCCTCCACGGTCACCATCATTGATCGCCCAACGAGTGGGGCAGCGTCCTCGGCTGTGAAGGGGATACCGTGCTTTGTCGCAAGCCGAATTTTGGCATCCTCCCAGTAGGGCTCGGTATCAACCAGTGTGCCGTCCATATCAATGAGGAGTGCCTGTGGCAGTGTCATTCGGTTACCTCTGCAAGTTCGAGCTTCGTGCCTTTAACGATGTCACGCAGTCGGTCGAGGGTGATGTCAGAGAGGTCAATAACGCGGCTTCGGTTCTTGCCAGGAGGAACAGGGGCATGTCCACGTACAACCAGCACAGGAATGCCAGCGGCCTCGGCACTGAGTGTGCCTGGCAGCGAATCCTCGATGGCAATGCAGTTCTCCGGTGCCACGCCCAGTACTTCGGCGGCGTGCGCAAATGGCCACGGATCTGGCTTGGCCACGATCATCTCATCGCCGGTGATCATGAACTTGATTACATCCTGAGGCAGGCCAGCAGTGGTTTTCTCCACCACCTTGCGCCAGGCGTTGCTCACGATTGCGCACGGGATGTTCTGCTCGGCGCACTCCGCAAAGAGCTCTTGCACACCCGGCATCCAGAGAATGCCTTTCTCGTCCATCAACTGGTCAACGCGATCGACCAACCAATCGACGATCTCGTGCGGCTCCATTTGGACGCCAGCCTTTTTCAGCACACGTCCGGTTTCGAGCATGGGGTTACCGACGCAGTTCAGTGCATCTTCTTCCGTCCAGACCACATTAAACTTTGCGGCCAGCTCCTGCTCAGCTTCAATCCAGTAGGGCTCGGTTTCAACGAGGGTTCCATCATGATCCCACAGGATCGCCTTCAACTCGGGCACAAATACTCCTTTGTTTCGCTTTACCCGTATTCATCACCGAACCGGGTAGATCAACTCCTATTCTAGGCTAGTTGACAGTTCCATCCGCTTAATATTGAGGTGCTACGCTTTGCACAGATGTGCACGACGGAGGTGAAAAATGGGTACGCA
>CAZYDY010000243.1:0-3571 GCA_964646245.1 uncultured Sphaerobacteraceae bacterium | reverse complement strand
CTGGTTCGAATCCAGGTCGGGGAGCCAAAGGACCGTCGATATAATCGACGGTCCTTCTCGTTAAGCCTGCGGATGTTTCCCTACTGGTACTTACGGTGTGGTTGAGAGGACGAACTCCCCGGATCGTGAGAGGGAGACGTGCTCGGGTCCGAGGCCAGGCGGTAGCTTCTTGGCTTCCTGAACGCCTCGCTCGAGTGCGCGCTTGTTTTCAAAACCCAGGGCGTTGAGGATCGGGTTGTTGACTTCCGTCACCTGCTTGCGAGGCGTGTGCAGCTTTGTACGCCGCATGGCGGCCTCGAGCAGCGCCGTATCCGGAATGAAATCAAGCGCCGGCATGGTGAAGCCACGGAAGACTTTCAGGAGGGTCTCCAGTGTTTCTTCCGGGAGATACTGCATGTGGATGCGGGTCATTTCCAGGAAGATACCGTGGTGGGCAATCTCATCCCGGCCAACGATCTGGAATGCCCCGGCAGCCCCGATCTGGAAGCCCCGCTTGCGCTCTTCAACCGATGCACGCTCGGGCAATTCATACTCGCTCCGGATGCGCTTACGCATTTCGTCGTAGTTGAAATAGGTGGCGCGCTCCTGAACCATGGCGTAACAGAGAACGCCCAGCGGTGTATCCAGGCCGGGGTGGTTCGCGCGCATGGTCCATTTATGCGACAGGACCTCTTCCAGATATTCCTTGAGCTGATACTCTGTGCGCCGCCCGGAGTGCAGCAGCACCAGCTCCCAGGCCCAGCCGTGCTTGAGCTCTTCCATTCCCCAGGCGAGCTGGAGATTTCGGCGGACACGGTTGTTGTGAAAGAGCTCGAGGCCGTCCTGTACGTAATCGCCAATGTACTCTTCCACGCCGAGATATGCCTGGGTCATGGTGACAGTGTCTTCGCTGAGCATGTGCCCGCGTTCATGCATTTCTTTAATCGGGAGTTCGTTGGGAACCCAGTTCCGTACCTTCATTGCCTTGTAGAAGTAGTTCTCGAAACTTGCTCGACACTCCTTGTCGATGGCATTTTTGCGAGCCTCGTGCGTCCAGGGGCCTTTGACGATCAAAGGCATGCCGACAGGTGATTTTTTGGGATCGGTCAAAGGTGAAATCTCCGGTGTTGATAAAGCAGAGTGCCATGATTCTCATAACCACTCGGGAAGCGAAACTTGGGACACGACCCTGGCCGCACTTGAGCGCAGGGCTGACTATACGTTCATACTTTCAGAGCAAAGCGGATAGAACTCTTACAATACCACTCCAAGATGAATATTCCGTGAGGACAACAGCGACGCCTGGTCGAAACCCTATTCCTGACCTCACGAGCGCCCTGATGGCGCATCCGGCTTGTCCCATGTCAGCGAAAAGGCTGGGCGTATCTCTCCCACCACCTTGCCCGAGAACGCCTTAACAGGCTCGATCAACGCCTCTCGCAGCTTCTGGACGACTTCGCCCGGTTCAATTCCCAGCGCGTCGATGATGGCACAGGCTGTTGGACCCAATGCCCGCGAGGCACCACCGGACTCCCGGATGGCGATACCAAGCTGGTGCCCGGGAACTGCGAGGCTCAGCAGCCCTTCGGCGCCGAGTTTGGCAACAACCCTCCCCTCGGTGAGCTGCATGATGGTGGTATCGATATCACCTTCGCCAGAGATGACAACCGGGTGCGTGACCATTGCCTCGCGCAAGCGGATGAGCGCCTGGCGTTGTTCGGCCGGGCGGTCCCAAAGATCGCTATCCGGATCGGCGAGGACCGCGTAGCTCCTGGCAATAGCCTGAAGCGATGTACCGAATGTGGGCAGCGAGCAGCCGTCCGTTGCCTGTTCGAATGCCGACTCCTGTACGCCGCTGGCAGCCGCGAGGATTTCCGTAATCATGCGCTGCAGGGGGTGATCGGGTTCGGTGTAGGTATCGATATCCCAACCCATATGTACGCATGTCGCCACCATGCCAGCGTGCTCACCGGAGCACTCACACTGCAGCAGGGTGCGTGGCTTCTCATCAAGGGTTACGTGGGCGCTTTCGACCTCGTCTATTGGCGGGGAGTACCCGCATCGCAGGCTCTCTTCGTGGAGTCCGACCTTACTCAACATTGAGCGCACGATTTCCTGGTGCTCGGGAGTGCCGCTATGCGAGGCGCAGGCCATGGCGAGTTCCTCTGGTGAGAACCCAAATGCATCGGCCGCGCCGGTTGCCACCAGCGGAACGGCCTGGAACGGCTTGCCACTGGACCGAAAGAAGCTCATGTCTTCAGGATCGCCCACGCTGCCGACAAGCTGGCCTTTGCCGTTGACAATGGCAACATGCCCGCGATGATGGCTCTCTACTCTCTGGCCACGCGTGACTTCCACCAACACGTTATCCATTAACACGTCCTTCGTATGGGGCTGTAAGCGGGCATACTGCCTAACTTTCTTCAAAGACTGCCTTGCGGGTCTGGAGATCGAACTTCCTGCCCGGTCCGAGCACTGTCAGGTGGGAATCCGCGACCGTGAGCACCTCGCCAACTTCGCGCTCGAAGAAATCGGACTTCGCGTCGCGGCCATTGATGAAGGTCACCATGCCGGTTCCGAGGGTTTCCAGCATGCCATCGGTGATGAGAACCGCCGTATCCTCATCGAGGCCGATACTCAGCAGGCCAGGGTTGGCGGCAAAGATGGACAGGAGGCGACCCATTCGTCCTCGCTCACTGAAGTGCTGGTCGACAATGACATCCCTCAGCAGGCCAAAGCCCGCCACCATTTCAACCATGTTTTTGCGAGCTGCGGCATCGCCGCTGTTGCCAGCCAGGCCGGTACCACCAAGCATCATATGACTTGCGAGAATCGAGGCTCCGGCGCTGGTTCCGGCAACGATCACGCCTTCCTGGTTGCGTTGCCGAATGGCTTGCATTGTCGTTGTGCCGATGAGAAGTTCTACGAGTCGAGACTGGGCGCCACCAGTGATAAAGATGCCTGTAGCCTTGCCGGTAAGATTTACAACACGCTCCGTGTTCGCATCATCCCTCTTCCGTACTTCCAGGACATCGACACTCTTCACACCATGTTTGTTGAAGGTGTTTACGTAGCGTTTGGCGGTCTCTTCCTGCTCTTCCGAGGCCGTTGGAATAACCAGGATATCGGCATCCTTGCCCCCGGCGAGTTCCACGAAACGCATCAGGATTTCATCGCTGCCGTCACCGTCCCGCTCCTCAGCACCACCGATCGGCATAACGGGACCTATTCCGGCGTAGACGTTCTCCAGCTCCTGTGTTTCCGCGTGCTTTTCAGCGTTCATGAATGAGCTCCTTTGCTCCTAAACCATGGCCTCCTGCAGAAAGGAGTAACCGGGTTCCAACTCCTCGTGGAGTTCCTCACGTGCGACTTCGCAGAGATGTGTCCGCTTTTGAATGAAGAAATTCCTGGAACAATCAGGAAACGTTGCGGGGTCGTGGTTACCTGAAGAGCGCTATCCCGTGTCGACGGGCTGCTCTGTACGGTGGCCCAATGAAAGCGGGGAATGGATATACGGGGAAACATCCATAGTTACCTCACTAATCGCTACGTAGTGATACCGGGGCTCGCGGGTTGGTTGCAGCAATATGGC
>CAZYDY010000242.1:1183-3596 GCA_964646245.1 uncultured Sphaerobacteraceae bacterium | reverse complement strand
CACAGAACATTTCTAACGTCTCTCCTCCCCACCCCATGCGTAAGCGGCGGTCATCCACCAAGATGGCACGCCGCTTATGTGTACCCGAAAGGCTGTCTCGGAAGGCGAGCACGAATGTGGATTATGATACGAGCACTTATTCGGTACATTCGAGGTACCAGAACCACCATGGGTATAGTACAGAACGATACAGCGGAACGCACCCGAACGATCCTGATTGTGGAAGATGAGCCCGCGATTTCCGGATTTGTTCGACGAGGACTCATCTTCGAGGGCTTCGACGTCGAGGTAGCCGATAACGGCTCCGATGCGCTTGCCCTCATTCGGGATACTCCACCAGACCTGCTTGTGCTGGACCTGATGCTGCCAGGAATTGACGGCATCCAGATCACAGAACGCATTCGCGCCGCCGAAGAGGCAGAAGGCACTCCTCGATTGCCGATTCTGATGCTCACCGCGCGCGATGCAGTCGCTGATCGAGTGGCCGGCCTCGATGCCGGTGCCGATGATTACCTGGTGAAGCCGTTCGATTTCGATGAGCTCGTCGCACGGGTGCGGGCACTACTACGGCGAACAACTCCTGTGGACACCAGCGGGCCAGAAGTCCTTACGTTCGAAAACATCACGCTCAATCTCACCAGCCACATCGCATCTCGCGATGGCGTCCATATCGAGCTCACCCCGCGTGAGTTCGATTTGCTCGCAATTCTCATGCGACATCCAAACCAGGTACTCACGCGCCAAACGCTCATGCAACGCGTGTGGGGCGAAGACTTTTTCGGCGAATCCAATGTCCTTGAAGTGGTAATCGGCAACCTCCGACGAGCGCTGGAGTCCAACGATCAACCGCGAGTGGTTCAAACAGTTCGCGGAATCGGTTACGTGCTTCGTACGCAGTGAGTTCTACCCAAAAGGCCACCGTTACCAGCCGCGAACTACCGGATGAACGCTCGCAAAACATGCTGCGTCGCCGTGTACCTTTCCTCTTCAGCGTGCGCTTCGGCATCACCGCCTGGTACGCCGGTGTCCTCATCATCACCATCGCCATGCTGGGAATTGGGTTACGAGTGCTCCTGATTCGATCGCTGGACCAGGATGCCGAGCAACGCCTCAGCGACGCCGCCTACAACGTCCGCGCCCAGGTCCGCGAAGAACCGATCTCAGATCTCAATCAGCTCTACCAACTCACCAGCCAACCATCGCTCGATACAGAAGCTATCGTGCTCTCTGGCGTCTCTGTAACCGTCTACGACTTCACGGACGACAGCATTGAGTATAAGGATGGCCCACTCAGCAATCTCTGGCCCCAGGAAGCGGATATTGAGCGATTCAGCACCGAGCGTGAATCAACTCTCAACACCTACCGTGTAGATGGCTACGCTATCCGGGGCTACACCTATCCAATTGTCAGCAGCCATGTAACCGATCCTCGCACCGGCGTGCCGATGATCATCGGGGTGATTTTCACAAGCGAATCGCTTTCCGGCACAACTCACATGCTGAGCCAGCTCAGTCAGGCGCTGCTCCTGTTCGGCGTTATCGGTGGCGCTACGGCCAGCATCGGTGGCTGGAGCCTGGCCGGTAAGGCGTTGGCACCCGTGAACCGGTTCATGTCCGGCGCAGATGCCATCGCCAAGGATCGCACGGTCACATCCCTTTCGCGGCGGCTCGAAGTCCCGGCAACAGGAGACGAAATCGCCGAACTCGGAAACACATTTAACGACATGCTCGATCGCATTGAACAGGCGTTTGTAACCCAGCAACGATTTGTTGCAGACGCCTCTCACGAGTTGCGAACTCCCCTCACCTCCATCAAGGGCAACGTGGATGTGATTCGCAAGCAGTTGAAATCTGGCCGTGATTACGATGTGCAGGATATCGACGACGCCCTCTCCGATGTCAGCCGTGAGAGCGAGCGAATGAGTCGGCTGGTTACAGACCTCCTCAGCCTTGCCCGCAGCGACAGTGATCCCCGCCGAATTGATTCCGAGGCAGAGGTTATCTCGCTCGACCTGCTTGCGCGGGAAGCAATCCGCACAGCCGAAGTGTTGGTAGATGGGCAAGAGCTCATTCTGAGCTCGGATGAGGAAGTACTGATCCACGGAGATGGCGACACCCTGGTACAGGTGATGCTCATCCTGCTCGATAACGCCTTGCGCTACACCCCTGCCGGCGGCACCGTGGCGCTCAGCGTCCGCGAGGATATTGACCCACACGACAACGTCCGCTGCGCCAGGATCGACGTGGACGATACCGGTAGCGGCATCGAGGCCGAACACCTGCCCCACCTCTTCGAACGCTTCTACCGCGCCGAGGATCACCGCGCACGCACGATGGGCGGCACTGGCCTCGGCCTCTCGATCGCACTCAGCATCGTCCGCGCCCACCGCGGCTGGATCGACGTCGCCTCCAC
>CAZYDY010000242.1:0-1083 GCA_964646245.1 uncultured Sphaerobacteraceae bacterium | reverse complement strand
CTCCCCGATGCGTATAGTTAATGAGGCTCCCTGACAACACAGCCTCTTCCGGAAAACAAAAAAGCGGACGAGCCGCATCGCGACCCGCCCGCCTCTCTGATTACCGTACGTCTGTTACTTCTTAATTCCCGGCACCGCGAGTTCAGCCGGATCGAGCAATCGATCCAGTTCCTCCGGTGAAAGGTCAGTCAACTCGGCAGCAACTTCCTTCACGGATCGGCCCTCGGCATACGCGGTTTTGGCGACTTTGGCGCCAGTCTCGTATCCGATGATTGAGTTCAGCGCAGTGACGAGAATCGGATTCTTGTCCACCAACCCGGCCATGTGGTCTCGCTTAATCGAGAATCCGGCAATCGCCTTGTCGGCAGCCACAACACTGATGTTCGCCAGGATCTCGATGCTCTCGAGCAGGTTATGCGCCAGGATCGGCAGCATCGTGTTCAACTCAAAGTTACCGTGCTGCGAGCACGTCTTCACAGTTGCGTCATTTCCGATTACCTGGGCAGCGACCATCATCATCGCTTCGGGAATTACCGGGTTGATCTTGCCAGGCATAATGCTGGAGCCCGGCTGCAATGCCGGAAGTTCGATCTCACCCAGGCCACTAATCGGGCCGCTGTTCATCATTCGCAGGTCGTTGGCGATCTTCATGTACTCGGCAGCTGCAGATGCCAGCGTACCGCTCACACCAGCGCTAATGCCCTGTGAAGCCTGCGCCTCGAAGTGATCGTCAGTCTCCACGAACGGATGGCCAGTCGCCTCGCTCAACTTCGCCGCTACCCGGGCGCCGAATTCTTCGTGGGCGTTGAGTCCGGAGCCGACCGCAGTACCGCCGATAGCCAGCCTGGCCAGCTGCGGCAGCATTGCCTCGATCCGTTCTCGGCCAAGGCGAACCTGGGTCGCCCAGGCGTTGATCGTATCGGACATGCGTACCGGGGTCGCATCCATCAGGTGGGTACGTCCGGTTTTGACAACACCTTCGGCTTCCTTCGCCTTGGCGAGGATCGTCTCTTCCAGGTGCTTCATGGCCGGAATCAGCTTGTCAGCGATCTGGATGTATGCCGCTACACTGATCGACGTCGG
>CAZYDY010000241.1:0-3621 GCA_964646245.1 uncultured Sphaerobacteraceae bacterium | reverse complement strand
TCGGTGTGCCAATAGGGGATCGGCCAACCGATCTCTTCCTGACCCTTGGCCTTTTTGTCTGGCTCGTTATACCGGCGGTGATACATCTCTTCACTGGTCGTGATGACGATATGCACAGGTGCCCGGCTCATAAATGGCTCGTGGCCCTGCCGCACATACCAGTGCTCTCCAGCGATCTCAGCTACACGAGCACGGGTGTCCTCTTCGGTGACCACAACAAACGCCATTCCCTGGCTGAAACCGGCACTTGGCCCACGGCGAGCCGTATCCACGATGCGCTCGATCACATCCCACGGAACCGGCTCTTCCGTAAAGTTCCGCACCATGCGCCGTTTTCGCACGAGATCATGGAAGTTCGTTCCACTCATTCCGAAACCTCATTGATCTGCACGCGCACACCGTTAGGATCCGTAACAGTGAAGTAACGGCCTATGCCTTCCATCATGTCTACCGGGGAAGGAGCCAGGTCCCCGATCTCGGCATAGACAGCATCGAATTCCGACTGGGTCATTTGAAGATGTAGCTCCGGATTTGATCCGGCAGGCAACTCCTTGCCTTCATTCCAGTGCAATGCCAGGGAAGCGTTACCTACAGGAAATTCATTCCACCACTTGTCCACCTCACCGTCGACGTTACGGAAGAGACCAAGCTGTTCATAGAACGCCACCGATTCCTGCATGCTATTGGTGTAGATGATATTCAGAAGCCGTAGTGATGCACTCATTTTATTTCCCTCCTGATCGCCTAGTAAAAGATCGTTTCTGTCAGGTGATAGGGGCGGCTACCGCCTCCAGGCGATTGCGAAAGCGACCAGAGGTGCCAGTCCAACTCGGCCGCGGTGATCTCGCGTCCACGCTGTCGGAGCGCAGTCACCAACCGGTCACAGGCAATGATTGTGCCTGCACGGATTTCGACCTCCATCCGACTTCCCGGCGCGATCCGGGTGCGAGAATCGACGACATTTGCCAACTGCTCGTCATAGAGCAGCACACCCATTTCGCGAAGGATTTGCGGCACCTTGTAATCGGCGAACGCCGTCAGCTGATCGAGATCACGGAATTCCGCAAGGGGCGATCCCTCCAGTCCACCGGCAAGATCACCTACGAGGATTTGCGCGCGTTTGTGAAAGCGGACTTCATTGCCCGGCAGACCCGTTTCTGCATATGGCCATTCCGTAACATCATTGAAGGAAGGGAATTCATTAACGATTCTCTGCACCAGTTCAGGTGCCGACCCGTTGGCAGACTGGATGAAAGCAGTCGCCGGCTTGTCACCATAGGGCAAGAGACCGCGCCCGAGTTCGCGCAGGTTCTCCACACGATCCTCAAACAACGGTATTTCCATATGTCCTTCTGCTGGTGAAAGAATGGCCGCAACACCGTTGGATGAAACGGTGGCCAGCCAGTTCGCGTCGTGAAGTGGATAACCCTGCTCCACAGCACTGGTGAGCGCCGCCACCAGGGCGACGTAGCCATCTACCAGCTCGTCCTTCCAACGCACACGCCAGCGAACCTTGGGATCAGCACCCTGGCCCCAGAAACAAAAATTAAGTGCATCCAGCGCCATAAGCCACATTGCGGTGCGCTCGTCGCCATCCGGGCCGGTCGCCCGGTAATGCAAGTCGGCATCCCAGGTTGGCGACTCTCCGGAATCGGCGAGTTCCTTCGCTACACGCGAAACGGCATCATCATCGATCCGTACATGGGCGCTGCTCTTCACCACCGCATTGCAGCTGGTAAGGATTCCGAGTGGATCTGTCATGGCGTGCGTTCACGCTCGGCAAGCCAGAGTTGACGATGAATCTGGACATGCCCAAGATGGAGAGCCGTGTGCTCAATGCCAGTCAGCAGCCAATCGAGCCGCGTGCGATCAGGATGATCGTCCCGAGGAGAGGTGGGAAGGGAATCGAGATCGACCTCCTGGTCGGAATCAATGAGCCTGCGGAACTCACTGAGCATGGTGGAGAACAGTTCCTCAAGCTCAGCCCTGGACGCAGTTGCCGTGAATTCGCTTTCCCGATCTCGCGGATAGTGGATATCGAATGTCTGTTCCTCTATTCGCCAGCGTGCGGCCGCCACCACATGCACACCCAAAGCTGCAAAGGTGTTCATCGCACCGCCACCATGCTGCTCGGCCGATGGCTTCCAGGCGTTCAGGTCCTCATCGGGAATCCCATCAAGTGATTCCAGGAACTGGCCCGAAAGCCTCTGCAAAATCATGTACGTCGTGTTCAGAACCGATTTGCTGTTCATGGATTCACCTCCTGAACATGGCGGTTTCTAGGGAATGTTCTTAATCCACCGCGCCTCACGGCCAACAGTAGTTTCGTCACCATGGCCGGGAAGCACGCGTGTTTCATCCGGGAACGCCAGGAATCGCTTCAGGGTTTCATTCATTACCTGCTGGTCACTACCGGGCAGGTCTGTGCGTCCATGACCATCGGGGAAGAGCACATCGCCGCCCAGGATTACACCATCGACCTCACTGTAAAGCGTGATATGCGCCACATCGTGACCGGGCATGTGCATCACCTTGAACCGGTGCGCACCAACGACAATCTCGTCACCCTCATCAACTACCTGGTCCAGTTTCACAGGACGCATTGGGACAGGAGACGTTGTTGTGGCAGAGGCATCCTCCAGACGGGTGCGAACAAGCTCGTGACCAACAACCGGTACAGGCCAGGTATTGACGACATCCGCTGCACCAGTGATATGATCCCAATGTCCATGGGTAATAACGATGTAGCGGAGGTTGGCACCTGCTTCTTCGGCTATTCGTTGAGCCTGCGATACAACATCTGGCGGGGTATCTACCAACATGGCGTCTCCGGAAACGGTATCGACCACAAGGAAGGCGTTGGTTGGTAGTGGGCCGGCGGGAATTTGGTGGATATGAAGTGTCATGAAAAGCTCCTCTATATCGCGAATATGTACCTATCCTATCTCGGGGGTACGGAATCTGCGATAGCGAATTCCAAGGAGTTGGACACAGGTGAGATATGGTGAGAACTGCTCAAGGAAATCTGGAAAATAAATCGCGACCAGATCGCGAGCAAGAGCACAATTGCGAAACAGCAGTCTTGATTGTTGACGATGATCCGCGCGTAGCAGACGTTCTTCAGGAAGTCCTGGAGGACGAAGGCTTTAGTGTCTCTTGCGAAGATAATGGCCGCAACGCTCTCTCCTCTATTGAGCGTAATAGACCCGACGTCGTGTTGGCAGATATGCGCATGCCTGTGATGGATGGCATTACGTTGCTGAAAGAGATCACGAGTCGGTGGAACGGTATCGATGTAATCATGATGAGCGCTACGGAAAGTCCACAGGGCTTGCCGGTGCCGTTCATTCAAAAGCCCTTTGATTTGGACGAAGTGATCACTGCGATATGTTCGTGTAGTTTCTCGGGCGAATCGGTCTCCTGAAACTGAATCACATCTCCGGGCGATAACTGACCCAGTCGATCCCAATCCTCAGGAATAACGGTGGCAATCTTTGTATAACCGCCAATTGTCGCGTGCCCGGGCAGCATCACAATCGCTTGCCCTTCACCAGTCACCTGGACGGATCCGGTCACGATTCCCTCGCTCAACATATCCGCACCACCAGCAGGAGTCAGCAA
>CAZYDY010000240.1:0-3677 GCA_964646245.1 uncultured Sphaerobacteraceae bacterium | reverse complement strand
GAATGTGGCGCCATCCACATTGGCTTTAATTCCGTGGCCGGGAATGGCTTCAGCGTTACGCGCAGTTGGCAGTTGTAGTTGTTTACGCTCGGCCGCCTGCACAATCGCGTTCGCCATTGGGTGTTCGCTCATAACCTCTACCGCTGCCGTATTTTGCAGTAGCCAGGTTGCATCTGTTTGGTTGAACGTTACAACGTCTGTGAGTGATGGCTTGCCGACGGTGAGCGTGCCGGTTTTGTCGAACGCGACTTTTGAAACCGACCCGAGCATATCCATGGCTCGGCCGCCTTTGACCAGGATGCCGTTACGCGCAGCGTTTGCGAGCGCACTCAACGTGGCCGCAGGTGTACTAATCACGAGCGCACATGGGCTGAGAACCACCAGCAGCGTCATGGCACGGTAGATGGTTGGTTCCGCATCGGCACCGAAAAGAATGGGAACGATACCCACCAGCGCAGAGACTGCAATCACACCAGCGGCGTATTTGCCTTCGAATCCCTCCGCGAACTCCTGGAGGTCGGACTGGTCGTTGCGGGCATCCGAGACCAGCCGAACGATTCTGGCGAGGGTGGTGTCTGTAGAGAGCTTGATGACCTCGGTGTGGAGCACGCCGTTCCCGTTGATGGTACCGGCGAGGACGGAGTCTCCCGCCTTCACTGAAACTGGCTCTGATTCACCGGTAATGACCGCCTGATCAACAGCAGAGTTTCCAGAGACAATCTTTGCATCAACCGGAATTCTCTCCCCGGGCTGGATCATCACCCGATCACCGATACGAACATCGTCAACGTCAATTTCGATGTAGCCGCCATCTCGCTCTACACGAGCGAATGGAGGGGTGAGATCCATGAGGGAGCGGACCGCGTTGCGGGTGCGATCCATGGAGTAGTACTCAAGCGCGTTGGATGTGGAAAAGAGACTCAGGAGAATCGCGCCTTCGATCCATTGGCCGAGTGCGGCAGCTCCGATTGCAGCCAGCACCATCAGGAGATCAACATTGATCTTGCGGTTGATGAGATCGCGTGTGGCTTCGATGAAGGCGGCCGTACCACCGAAGAGATACGCACCCACATAAATTGAGATGACAACCGCATGAGGCGCCGAATCGGTGAGGTCGATAGCCAGGCCAATGAAACTGAGAATCCAGGCAAGAATTGAGGAGACTGCCAATCGTTGGTTTATCACGAAGTTTCGCAGTTTTGTCACTGATTGCCACCACCTACATACTGGACAGCATTCAGCCGTCCAAATCCGACCAGACAAGTCGTATATGAGAATGATTCTCATCTAGGATCAAGTATAGCAAGAGGAGCCGGGCACGTCTGTCAGGAATCCTCGGATGGTATTCCGAATGCCACCACTCAACGGCGTTACCAGAATCGAAAATCAGGCATACTTATACAGATGTTCAACGGAGGGGTAATCTCCGTTGCCTTGTCTTGCTGCCATCAAATCTCTATGGACGTGCCCTCTATATATGACTACACCTATCGACACGAGTCACATTCGAAACTTCAGCATCATTGCCCATATCGATCACGGGAAATCTACGCTTGCCGATCGGCTTTTGCAGACCACCGGAACCGTTTCGGAGCGGGATTTGCAAGAGCAGATGCTCGACTCCATGGACCTGGAGCGAGAGAAGGGCATCACCATCAAGGCGCGAGCGGTTCGTATGAACTACACCGCGAAGGATGGCCAGGAGTACTCGCTCAACCTGATTGATACGCCGGGGCACGTGGACTTCAGTTACGAAGTCAGCCGCAGCCTTGCCGCCTGTGAAGGCGCATTGCTGGTTGTGGATGCCGCCCAGGGGATTGAGGCGCAGACGATGGCAAACGTCTACCTCGCGCTGGAACACGAGCTGGCAATGCTCGCTGTTATCAACAAGATCGATTTGCCAAACGCCGATCCTGAACGTGTGACCAAAGAAGTTAGTGATTTCATTGGCCTCATTGACGACGAGATCATTCCGGCCAGTGCCAAAACCGGCCAGGGCGTAGAGGAAATCCTGGAAGCGATCGTGAAGCACGTGCCGCCTCCGGCCAGCGCGAGCAGCGACAGGCCGCTACGGGCACTTGTATTTGATAGCCACTACGATGCCTTCAAGGGCGTGATCGCTTACGTCAAGATCGTGGAGGGCACGCTACGCACTGATGAGCGCATTCGTATTTTCGGTACGAAGAAGCATGCGGATATCCTCGAGATCGGGTTCTTCAACCCGCAGATGACTGCTGTCGACGCGCTTTACACGGGGGAAGTTGGCTATATCGCCACCGGCCTCAAAGTTGTGAAAGACGTGCAGGTCGGCGACACCATTACGCTGGATAACAACCCGGCCACCGAGCCCCTTCCTGGCTACCAGCCGGCCAAGGCCATGGTATTTGCCGGACTTTATCCCGTGGATTCGGATGACTTCCCGGAGTTGCGTGACGCCCTGGAGCGCCTACAGCTGAATGACTCCAGCCTCACTTTCGAGGCGGAAAGCTCGGCTGCACTCGGGTTCGGATTCCGTTGTGGATTCCTGGGGCTCCTTCACATGGAGATCATTCAGGAGCGCCTGGAGCGAGAGTTCAATCTCGACCTGCTGGCGACCGCGCCCAGCGTAGAGTATGAGATCGAGACCACAGGTGGCGAACTGAAGAAAATCGATAATCCTTCAGACATGCCAGATTTCGGGCAGATCAACGAAATCCGCGAGCCGTGGATGGATTTGAGCATCATTGCCCCCAGCCGCTATATCGGCACCATCATGGATCTCTGCACGAACAAGCGCGGGATTCCGGGCGATATGACCTATCTCGATGAAGAACGCGTGCAACTGAAATATGAGATTCCGCTGGCCGAGCTCATCATTGAGTTTTACGACCAACTCAAGAGTCGCACCCAGGGTTATGCCAGTCTCGACTACTCGTTCGCCAGTATGCGCGCCGCGAACCTGGTGAAGCTGGATGTGCTGGTAAACGGCACATCGGTGGATGCGCTCAGCATGATTTGCCACCGGGACGATGCCTATTTCAAGGGCCGTGGACTGGTAGAGGCCCTGCGCAAGTTGATTCCACGCCAGATGTTCGATGTGCCGATCCAGGCCAGTATTGGCAGCCGCATCATTAGCCGGGAAACGGTTAAGGCCATGCGCAAGAACGTGATTGCCAAGTGCTACGGCGGCGATGTTAGCCGCAAGCGCAAGCTGCTGGAGAAGCAGAAAAAGGGCAAGGCTCGTATGAAGATGGTGGGCAACGTGGAAATCCCACAGGAAGCCTTCATGGCCGTTCTGAGCCTCGGTAGCAGCGCAGACAAGGCAGACAACTAGTGACTGCGGATATCACGATTGTGGGATTGGGGCCGGGGCCAGCCGAACTGCGTACATTGGCTGCCCAACGAGCGCTGGAATCGGCGACAACCATCTTCATTCGGAACCACTTCGGCGCCGATTTTACGGGTTTGCCTGATAAAGCGAACGTTATCGATATTCATACGCTTCGCAATCCTGAAGCACCATCTGGCCAGAGATGGCAATCATCTGCGAAAGCGGTTGTTGATGCTGCGGCCAAGGGACCGGTGGTTCTGGCGATTCCGGGACATCCCCACTTCGGAGAGATGCTGACTGTTGAGACTTCCCGAATGGCCGCGGATCGTGGACTGAAGGTTGAGGTGCTGGACGGTCTCTCCATGAT
>CAZYDY010000239.1:0-3677 GCA_964646245.1 uncultured Sphaerobacteraceae bacterium | reverse complement strand
CTGCTCATCACGCGGCTGGCCACCATGCTCTAACCAGGCATGGGCGGAGCCGAGGGTGGGGTGTCCGGCGAATGGCAACTCCCCTCCCGGGGTGAAAATCCGCAGTCTATAGTCGGCTTCGGGATCCGCGGGAGGCAATACAAAGGTCGTCTCCGAGAGATTCGTCCACGTAGCAACCTGCTGCATCTGCTCGTCCGAGAGTCCTTCTCCCTCCAAAACTACCGCGACAGGGTTTCCCATGAAAGGAGTCGATGAGAAGACATCGACTTGTGCGAATGCTCGAGCCTTGCTCATCTACCCTCCCTGCTTTCTGGCCACCACGCAGCTCTTGTGCTCTGGCGTATCATATGAACAAACGTTCTGTACATCGGAGGACTTCGCAATCGAACGCTCGCTAACTGACCAACCGAAATATGTGCTTGCCGACAGAGAGACATTCGTTGAATCCGATGCATCTATTCTGCTATATGGTGCTGACAATAGGAAGGGAGTGGTGGCGATTGAGCCGGCTGGCCCCTACGAGGTTGAGGTCTTCTTCGCCGATGGCTGGAAGAAGCGCTGGAGCGAGCGCCATGTCAGCCGTCCGTGGGCGATTGTGCGGAATACACGCGGCCTGGAGCAACGACCGGACATTGAGCTGACACCCCTGCGCGGAGAACACCAGTTTGGAACCCTCGCCTCTTTTGAGACGTGGACAAGTTGGCGTCAGGCTGGAATGGGAGAAGCGCGCCGGAACGGCGAGGCAATTTGTCCGGGAACATTCCCGGCCCAATACCAGTTCCGCACCGGTACCACGATGTTTCAGGGGATGTCATACGGGCAGATCCGGCGGCTACAGCTCGATATTGAAACCACCACGCTCGACCCGGCCGCCGATGATGCGGGTATTATCATGATCGCCCTCAAGCAGGGAACATACGAGCAGGTTCTTGTGCGGACAGGCACGGAGGCCCAGCTGCTGGAGCAGCTGAACGATGTGCTGCGAAAGCTTGATCCGGACGTGATAGAGGGCCACAACATTTACGCGTTCGATATTCCGTACATCATTTCCCGCGCGATGAAACTGGGTGTCGACCTCAAATGGGGACGTAACAAGGGCAATCCTGGTGTCCGTAGTGAGGGTCGGCAGCAGGTGGCGTATGTACATGGTCGCCATGTGATCGATACCCTGGTGCAGGTGCAACGGTTCGATATCGCTGGGAACCTTACACGGTATGGATTGAAAGATGTCATCAATCAACTCGGCCTTGAACGGGAGGGCCGTGAGTTCATTGCCGGTGACGCGATTCGTGAGGCGTGGGAACAAGGAGATCACGACCGGCTCGCGAAGTATGCCCTGGATGACGTGCGCGACGTAGATGCATTGAGCAGGCTGATTATGCCTAATGAGTTCTATCAAACCCAGATGGTACCCATGAGTTATCAGCGATGTGCGTTGGCCGGGACCGGTGGGAAGATTGATGACCTGCTCATTCGCAATTACCTTTGCGCGCTGCACAGCATACCGGCTCCGATGAGCACCGAGCCGTTCCCCGGCGGGTATGTAGAGGTACTTCATACCGGGGTTTTTCGACCAGTAGTGAAGTGTGATGTGGAGAGTTTGTATCCATCAATCATGCTGCGCGAAGGAATTCGTTCCCGGAACGATGTGCTGGCAGCGTTCCCCATCATGCTGAAGGATTTGCGCCAACGGCGTATCGATGCCAAGCGGCGCTCACAGGACCCGGCGGAGACTGACCACGCTATGTGGGATGGACTGCAAGGCGGGTTCAAGATACTGATCAACTCGTTCTTCGGCTACCTCGGATTTGGTCGGGGCCACTTCAACGATTTCGATGCTGCCCGACAGATCACCCTTGAGGGACAACGGTTGATTCAATTGATTGTGAAAGAACTGGAATCTGCAGATGCAACGCCGATCGAAGTCGACACCGATGGCGTTTATTTCGTGCCGCCTGAATCTATACGAGGCACGAAGGCTGAGATTGCTTTTGTCCATAAAATCGGGGAATCGTTGCCCGAAGGTATCACACTTGCCCACGATGGCAGCTTCGCCGCCATGCTCAGCCTGAAGCAAAAGACATATGCACTTTTGACTGAGGATGGATCCCTCCGGGTTACAGGCAGCTCTCTACGAAGCAGGGCATTGGAGCCGTGTTTCCGTGAGTTCATTAGTGAAACCGCCCGCTCATTGATGACCGATGACCTGGATGGCGCTCGCGATCGCTACTTCGCCCTGGCTGAAGCGATCCGTGAACAGTCACTTCCCATCGATGCGATCACGCAAACGATTCGACCTCGCCAAAGCACTATCAATTCCCGGGTGAAATTAAAACGCCTGCTCGATTCCGCACCCGGAGCGTGGAGCTTCGGCGAGAGGATTGGCGTGTATGAGCATGAATCCGGCGGATATGAATTCGCGGAGAACTATCGGCGGGATGCCAACGTAACGGCACTCCTCGATCGACTAAAAGATGTGATCGAGCGATTCCGCGGTTCGCTGGAAAGCGATGCGGTGTTCGATGCATCGTTCCCGCGGATAACGCCCACCACCGATATGGAAGCCGCCCGCAACCAGAAACCGGTACAGCAGCTGGGATTGTTCTAGGGAACCGAGACTGTGGCAATGGCGTTGAAGCAGTAACACGAACGACCAATGCAACGTTGAGGGGCCCGGTATGACTCCATCGATCATAGACAACGTCACTTCACCAAAGGGACAACTCGATTGGCTGCGAGTACTTATGATCCCGGCGCTGCTTAACTCGTTGGTGATGTTTCCGGCGGTGTTACTTATGGCCATTCTGGGTAGCGGGACAGCGCTGGCGATTGTTGGATCGTTCCCTGCAGTGCTCGCAGTTCTCGTTCACACAGCCGTCATTGGTTTCGCTGTCATCATTTGGGACCGGGCGTCTCTGTTCTCCGCCATTCTCATGTGCCTTTACATTCTCGGAAATGTTGCGGTAGTTATCCTCTTGAGGAGCACCGAGCCACTGATGGCCACCCTTCCGTGGTACGAAATCGGATTGTCCGGGGATAGCACGCTGGGAGCGATCCTCCAGATTATCGTCTCAGTAACCCTGGCGTTGATCGTTCCGGCAATGTCGGCATGGAGGTTATTCCGGCATGCATTCGACATGGACGTCATCGATCACTCTAGCCCGGTGGAGCTATGGGATTTGAAGAGCATCAACAAGTAGCTGTTTACGATCCAACGTACCCATCGGAAAGGCTCCAGGATGAAATCGAAGATCGGCAGGTGGGATGTTCTCGTGCGACAGATCCTCCTGATTTCACTGTTGTTCATGCTTTATGCGGGACCGGCTACAGCGATCGGCCTTGACAGGATGTTCGATGACGAAATGTTCGGCGAATCTTCACCAGGTGAATGGGCTATATTGGTGTTCGTTGTCTGGCTGTTTGCGCTGCCGTTCTGGGTGGCCTATGCCCAGTGGAACAACAACCCGGGCACGAGTGCAACCTGGCTGGCGGCAATTGTTGGTCTTGTTGCACTATTCGCCATGGTGGGCTTTCCTGTTGTACGACTGGCTGCGTTGCTGGTATTCCCTGCCGTATCACTCCCGTTTAGCTTGTTTAATATCCCAAGCCCAAGTGAAGATGTGGCTTTACGGTCCGCGAGGATAATCGCTTTCGGACTTCTGGTTGGCATACCATTA
>CAZYDY010000238.1:0-3690 GCA_964646245.1 uncultured Sphaerobacteraceae bacterium | reverse complement strand
TTCCCTGAAAGTGCCGAGAACGATCTGCGAGATCTTCACCAGCGGCGCGAGGAAGTGATTCTTCCGTACATGTGCCGTTCATCTCGTCCCATCTCGGCTGAGGTGAACGAAATGTGTGCCACATGCCATATCCACATCTTCAATCCAACCGGTTGCTGCAAGCAGCCTCATGCTCCTCCATGTCTGTGATCACGGGCGATTACCTACCCCTTAGAAACACAGCATCACAACGAGTGGAGGAAGATCATGAACACAGAGAACACACTCAGAACCCGACTTCTCGTAATGCTCGGAGTACTTGCACTCGTCATTCTTGCGCTCATTCTGCCTACCCCACTGCATGACTGGTTTGTGGACGGCGCAATAGGCGGGGTACCGGCCGACGTCGTTATCCTGTCACTACTCATCCTCGTCACACCGGTGACGGTGATTGCCCTGGTTGTTTCGAAGTTCAACGTGGATTTCGCCGATGAGACTTCATAGGCTGCATCAGGCACAAATCTAGGCACGCTCTGCAGTTCATCCCCAAAAGAACCCGCACGTCGCATCAATGCGATTTTTGCGGGTTCTTTTGTGCCAATTTCCCCACAGCTACAGCATTTTCAACATCCGGTCCTCACCGAAAATCGGCTCTCATGCCGTGATCACCAATATTAAGTGCTCTCCCGATGCGTATAGTTAGTAGAAACAGAATAGAACATGTGTTCTAATCTGGATGTGCACCTGATGTGATTTTCAATCCGCCACAGCGGTCATCAAGGATGCAGTGCGGCGCACCGTTCGGAATCGGCTCGATAGACGTTCCACCGGGAAGCAGCTGCTCCATTCTGTTTCGCCTCTGTACGCAGCGGCCGGGCCACATCCATACGCCCGCCGCCAGGAAAGGATGGTTTGCACCAGTGAACATCACAACTATTGGTCACACGGCCATCGGTACCGGATGGCCCCCGGGCACACGGGCTCCCGCCGATGATGCTCGCCTGCAGCGCTATAACGAGTTCAACGAATATGCCGATGGCTGGCAACAGCGCGGCTCGAAACCCGATGCGCTCACATTTAACTACGCCCGTACGCTGCTCCGTAAAACGGTCAGCTACATATTCAGCGCTCCGGTAGGAATCAGTATTCCCACCGAGAAAGCTGCACTTCATCGCGCCAATCGGGCAGAGCATCAACTCACGGCCTGGCGCGATGCACTTGGCCTCACGAGGCTGGATATCTCGCTCGCAATGCAGGCCCTGGTTCAGGGCGATGCCGCAATGAAAGTTACCTGGAACACCGAACGCGCCACGCCGAATGTGGTCGCGGTCGATCCCGCCAGCATCACCGTCCGCACATCGCCGGATCACCCCCGCCAGGTTGAGCAGGTCCGACATCTCTACCGCGCCACACCACGTCAGCTCCAGGCGCAATTTGGCGTGAAGTTCGATGCATCCACAGATATGGACAAACCAGTGCCAACACTGGAGGTCTGGACCGATTCGCTCTTCCGCGTCGTGGTCAACGGTCAAACCATCGTGACCATGCCGAACCCCTACGGCACGATTCCGTACATCATTATCGCCAACGATCCCCTGCCAAATCAGTTTTGGGGGCAATCCGATCTCGTCGACCTGATGTCGGTCTGCACCGAAATCAATCGGCGTATGAATGTGTTCAGCCAGATCCTCGATCTCTCTGGCGCACCAATCACGGTGCTGGAAGGTGTGGATGGCACCGAGGGCATTCGCATCGGTCCGGGTGCCAAATGGGAGCTGCCAGAGGGCGCCCGCGCCTACCTGCTTGATCTCATGCAGGGCGGCGGCGGTGACGTGCATATGAAGTACCTGGATTTGCTCTTCCGTATGTTGCACGACCTCAGCGAAACACCACGCACGGCCTTCGGCGATAGCGGCCGCGATCTCAGTGGCGCCGCATTGGAAGTCGAAATCCAGCCGTTGGTGCAGAAAGTCCAGCGTAAACGCCGGCAGTGGGATACCGCGCTCTCCCAGCGGGCCGAATTAATGCTGCGAATGATGGCCCATCACCAGGATATCGATACGTCTGGCTTCGGTACGCCAATCGCGCTGTGGCCACCGATTCTCCCAAGCGATACCAATGCGGCGGTACGCAACGCCGTATCCCGCGTGCAGCACGGATTAATGAGTCGCCGCAGCGCCATGAGCGCGCTGGGTGAGAACGATCCCGATGCCGAGCTACGCCAAATGGAATCCGAACCCCTCGTAAAAGGCGTGTTCAGGTGATCAGTCTCCCGGTTTTGAATAACGTTGTCCGAGCGTCCTGGAACGCCTTCGTAAAAGGAGTTTTCAGATGACCAATCGTCAGCAACTACGCGACATGCTACGCAACCGCCTCCAGGATCACGGACCCGATCCCCTCTGGAGCGATGAGTTCCTCAACGACGCCATAGCAGAAGCTGTCCGCCGCTACAGCACGTCCATGCCGCGGCAGGCTGTAAGTGCCATCGCAGTACTCAATGGCGACCAGGAAATCGAAATGCCGGACGATGTGAATGTCCTGCGCGTGGTGCGGGTATTCAACGATCGCGGCCAGCTGATTCCACGCTGGGAGGGCTCCGGCGATCCTCCTCCCGTACCTGGAGGCTCAACACAGCACACAGGCGACAACGTCACCACATGGCGCGCCTGGGCGAACTCCATCCTGCTCGGACACGTCGTCACCCGCAGCGGTGTCTGGCGCATAGAGCACATGGTGCACCGCGAGCCGCCAACAGACGACTTCGAAGCGCTGGATATTCAGCCGAACGATGAGGACATCCTCATTGCGCTTTCGCTCTCGGTAGCACTGAGCCGACGTGCCATCAGTGAAGGCAAGCGCTACACCGGTAAAAGTGGCGTGCATCCGCTTGCAGCCGCTGCCCGCACCGCACAGGTGGATGCCGACCGCATGTTCTGGAGTCGCACCCACAAGCTGAAAGCCGGTTCCTTCGCCGATGGCGGTGGCCAATGAATTTGGGACATCACCTTGGCTCGGCCATTCGTGAACAGGTGCGTAATCCGGAAACTGCTCGTGGCTACTGGCATCAACTCGGCCAGGTCACTATCGAACGCGTCCGCGTTGTGGTTGAGCAACTGGACCCCGTCCGCTACGAATCCTGGCAAACGCAATCCGATGAGCGGACATGTCCGGTCTGTGGCGCGCTGGATGGCCAGGTGTGGCGCGAGGATGAGGGATTTATGCCTCCGGTGCATGACAACTGTCGCTGCCAACGCGTCTATCACCACACGGAATTCCGCAAGCGATTCATCGAACAGTGGAAGGACGTCGCCGTGCCGCGAATCTCATGGGAATGGCGCACGCACTAATCCCCCGACTTCATTGACGTTTCTCGTAGCGGCGGACCTTCATGTCCGCCCTTCTTTAGGCTACAAAAAGGAGATTTCCCATGGCGCAAGCAACTGATATCGTCCTGGACGGTGCCGGATACATGATCGAGCCAGGTACGCCAGCCAACCCAGGCTATCGCAAACTCCAGGACGGATACCCCGAGGGACTGACGCAGCGAACATCGATCACCGACTTCTTCGGAGGTCAACGCCGATCTCACCAACTCGAGCGCGACCGCTTCTATGATTCGCTCGCCGTCGGCCCAGCTCACGGAGGCCAGGGAGTGATCCCCTGGGCCAGGAACACAGCCGTCGCCGCGGCCACGACCAAGATCACCGGGAC
>CAZYDY010000237.1:0-3693 GCA_964646245.1 uncultured Sphaerobacteraceae bacterium | reverse complement strand
ATGCCGGCACGGTCATACGCGATGACTTTCGTGTGCCCGGCGATATCCGGGAGTACCAATCCCCAGACGGCACTGGAAAAACCCATCCCCGACTCAAGCACCACAGTAGGTGTACCGGTGCCGCGGGTACGGTAGTGCAGTCGGCGGCCGTCAGGTAGCGTGACGAATACGGAATCACCGAGCGTATGATCAGCCAACTGTTGTGCCTATCCTTGTTTTTTGGGAGTACGTGTATCGCGGAAGTAGGGGCTCACTGCCGGCGCAAAGGATTGCTTACGTTCCATCAACTGCTGATACCGATCCATAAGCTCGGCGGCGGTTTCGGTGTCACCCTCCAGCCGGGCCGAACTGATCTCTGCGTTGAGTTGATTCACCAAATGTTGATGGCGTTCACGCTTGACGCGAGAAGCGGCCTGCTCGGTTTCGGTGAGTACCTGACCGCCCAACATCTTGGGTCGGGGACCCAGGCTGTTCAGCACCGCTTCTGCGTGATCCGCCAGCGAATCCGGCAGACCCAGCACAATCTGCATCCCTTGCAACTCATTTGTTTCGGGACTCTTCAATACGCCCAGGATCTCCCGATTACGAGGGTCCTGGAAGTCATCCGGCTGTAACTGGTCGAGCATCGCGTAGTTCAACTGGTGATGTTGGATCAACAATCCGATCAGGTAATCCTCTGTGCTGCGCCGCGCAGGTTTCTCCGATTTCGAAGGTTGCTCCCCCCGGAACTGGGACTTTCGCGCGGTCATCCGGAGGTCACGACGGGCCTCGGAGATAGCACTCTCGGGAAGGTCCAGTTTGCGGGCAAGCATGCGCGCGTAGTGATTCTCTCGAATCGCATCGGGCAGTTGTCGCAACAGGGGAAGAACCTGCTTCACAGCGTCGGACTTGGCAGTCGGATCGCTCACATCGATGCCACGTGTCACCATATCGATAACGAAGTCCATAAAGGGCACAGCCTGCGAAACGACTCGAGGCCAGCTCTCCGGTGCGTTACGGATGATGTCATCCGGATCTTTACCGACCTCCAGCTGCACAATACGGATATCCGATTTCAACTTGCGCTCAAACTGAAGCACCCGGTCCGCCGATAGCGTCGGTACCATCTCCGCATCCAGGCTTTCAGTCATCGTTTGTAAGCCACGGAGTGTTGCCATTTGGCCCGCAGCATCTGCATCAAGTGCAAGAACGATCTGTGGATTCCCGCGTTTTATCTGGTCGACCTGCGCATCCGTCAGGGCTGTGCCCATGCTTGCCACCACGTTCTTGTAACCAGCTGAATGTGTGGCGATGGCATCCATATATCCTTCAACGATCACGACCTGCTCGGCATCCCGGATCGCGTCCTTGGCGAGGTCAAGACCGTACAGAAGTGTGCTCTTGTCGAATATCGGCGTCTGCGCGGTGTTGAGGTATTTCGGCTGGGCATCACCCAGGGCACGTCCGCCGAAGCCGACTACATTACCGTCACGATCTCGAATGGGAAACATGAGCCGACCGCGGAAGCGATCGTAGAAACCGCCACCGTCGCGCTCGCTGGCAAGTCCGGCCTGAGCCACTTCGCTCGCCTGGAAGTTGCGACTTGCCATGAAGTTGAGCAGCGCATCCCAGCTGTCTGGTGAATACCCGAGTTTCCAGGTCTGTACGGATTCCGGGGAGACGTGTCGATCCTCGATCACCTCACGGCCTGGTGCGCCCTGGGTCGCGTTCACGAGGATGTGGTTAAACCACATCGCTGCCAGCTCATTGATCTCGATGAGCCGTTTCCGCTTTTCTTCTTCCTCAGGTGGTTTGGGCGCAGAGACGCCGACTTCAACTCCGGCACGTCGGCCGAGTTCCTTGAGCGCATCCCGAAAGTCGACCTTCTCCATTTCCATATAGAAGTTGAAGATATCGCCACTCTTGGCGCAACCAAAGCAGTGGTAACTCTGCGTGTTCGGGAACACGATGAACGACGGCGTTTTCTCGTTGTGGAACGGACACAGGCCCTTGTGACTGTTGCCGGCCTTTTTAAGTGAAGGGACGTAAGAATGAATGAGATCGACGATATCGAGTCGATCCCGAATTTCCGCAACCGGATCGTTCGCCATTAGCGCACCTCCAGCGGCTCGTGCAGGGATTCATAAAGGTCCATGGCGAACCGGTCTGTCATCGAGGCGACATAGTCGGCCACGCGTCGTTCAACCGGGTCATCATTGCGGGCAACTGCATAGAGCTCCGGCATCTCGTGTGGCCGTTGCAAATAATAATTGAAATGAGTCCGCACAATGTCCTGCATTTTGAGTGTACGGGGAAGTTGATTGATCGGATCGTACACCGCTTCGTACAGGAAATCTCTCAGTACATCAGCAGCACCACGGATTTCCTCGCTCATCCGAATGTGCCCATCTGCACTGGTCACGTCGGATTGCTCAATCACATTGGTCACCAGCGTATTAATGCGCTCGCTGTGCCGCTTGCCCAGTACCTCTTGCACTTCTTCAGGAACATCGCTCTCGTCGATAATGCCTGCCCGCACCGCATCGTCCAGGTCGTGATTCATATAGGCAATACCGTCACTCAGCTTCAGGACTTCGCCTTCCAGCGAATCCGGATCGAGCTTGTGACTTTGCATGATTGAGGATCGACCCTTGGAATGCCGCAAGATGCCGTTACGTACCGGCTCCGTCAGGTTCAGGCCTTCGCCATCGTTCTCCAGGTACTCAACCACACGGAGGCTCTGTTCGTTATGTCGGAACCCGGGCAGCAGTTCAGCCAGCGCACGTTCGCCAGCATGGCCAAAAGGTGTGTGACCGAGATCGTGCCCCATCCCAATCGCTTCAATCAGGTCCTCATTGAGCAGCAATGCCCGCCCAATCGTGCGGGCAATCTGGGTGACTTCCAACGTGTGCGTGAGGCGAGTGCGATAGTGATCGCCCGTCGGCCGAATGAACACCTGCGTCTTGTGCATCAGGCGACGGAAGCTCTTGGTGTGGATAATCCGGTCACGGTCCCGCTGGAACTCCGTTCGCATTTTGCTCGGCTCTTCGCTTCTTGCACGCTCGGCACCAGCACTCCGCACCGCACGAGCGGTGAGAACCTGGTCTTCAATGCGTTCAAGTTGTTCGCGAACAGTCGGCATAGTGTTTCCTACGAGATGATGTCCATGTTGGCCAGCGAGGCCATGAGCCGCTTGGTGCCGTGCGCAGAGTTCTTGAACGCCACGGCTACTTCCTTGTCATTGTCGCGCCGCTCCACCACAGATTCCACCGTTCCCTCACCGAATTTCGGATGGAACACGACATTGCCTTCTTTAAAGTCAGGAATCTGCGGAACAGGTTTCTCAATCCGCTTGGGTACCGGGGAATCACCCCATGGCCTCTGCGCTCGCTCAGTGAAGGAACCAGAGGTAGCACGGCTGTACTCTCGTGGGCGACTGCTGGTTCGGTGTGCCTCACGGGTAACCCGTCGCATGGATTCGGTCGGAATCGGCTCTACAAAACGGCTGACATCTGCATTGCGGAACTGTCCGTGGGTCACACGACTCTGTGCGTAAGTGATGTACAGAAGCTTCATCGCCCGGGTCACACCGACGTAGAAGAGACGCCGTTCTTCTTCCATTGCAGTGGTATCGAACGCCTCGGCCTCGATCGCGCGATAGATCGGTAACAGGCCTTCCTCTGCACCTGCGATAAACACCACCGGGAACTCAAG
>CAZYDY010000236.1:0-3718 GCA_964646245.1 uncultured Sphaerobacteraceae bacterium | reverse complement strand
GATGGATCCGGCGCGAATGCCCTGATCGGGACGCGCTTCACGGGCGCGGTAAACAGGCACGTCCTCGGCGAGGAGATCCATTACAGCAGCGGCCGATGAGTTCTGGCGCTCATCCAGCACCCATGCCTTCGCGGAGCTGACGGATTCGACCGTGCCGCGATAGAAAATAGGCTCTGTCTCGCGCTCGACTGCGATGTCATCCGGGATCGGCTGCTCGATGGGGAAAACACGGACACCCATTTGTAGGGGCAATGTATGTCCGACTACGTCGTATGGAGGAATGGGAGGTCCTCCCTTCCAGCGTCGGAGATCCGGATATGTTTGCGTCTCCAGCAAGGTCTTGGCGAAATCGCCGGCGGGTTGCGAAAGGGTGACCACGCGCGTGCCGGCCGGCCAGCGGACGCCATCCAGAACAACGTCCTCGGTGGCGGCGTCGACATCCACAAGTCCACGCTGCAGAAGTTCGAGCAGTTCAGCTGCGGATCCGGGATCACGCTGATCTTCCGGGATTACGAAGCCATAGGGCTTCTCGTCGGTTTCAAGTCGCTGGGCGTTGATCTTGCCGTAATCACGAAGCCACTGGGTGCGGAACGCGGTGAGATGCTGGAAGAATGCACGCGTGGCAATGAGGTTGTACTGAACAATGTCAGCCAATCTCCAGGTTCCGCCTTCCCACGGGAGCGGATGGTTCCAGCTTCGCTTTGTTGGATCAAAGCCGTGTTCAGCCTGGAGTTCGGACTTCTTGATCTCCACCGACGTCGCCAGTTTAACGCTGGCAGCCTCGCTCAACAGATCGACACTACCGTGATAGTTTCCGTACGCGAGCGAAGGCGAGTAGTTATCGAAGATAGCGTTGGTGACTACGCCGGCCTTGCCTTCCGATGTGAGGCGCTGGGCGACGTGTGACCCGAGGCTGGCGAAGCCTTGCTGGATGATGGGGTCCTGATTTGGATCCAGCGGATCAATGAATGGCGGCACCATATAGCGGGCGCCGTTACGGCCCATTTGGTGCATATCAAAGACCGCTTGTGGATGCTCGCGATTGTGCAGATCGACATACAGGCGGGTCTCCGCCTGCGTCATCATGAACCAATCCCGATTGTTGTCGTGGCCGGTATACGGGTGATAGAGGAATGGCAAATCCGCATCATCATATTCGGTGCCGACGATGCGCTGGTACCAGTCGTGAATAATATCGATGCCATCCGGATTGTGGCTGGGTATGAGAATCCCGATAGTTTCTTCCAGCATACGGAGTGATTCGGGATCGGTGGCAGTTGCCATTTCAAACGCGTATTGCATGCTCATGAGCGCTGCGCCGATTTCGGTGGAGTGCTGTGTAGCGAGAATGAACCCGACCGAACGAGCGTTATCGATGGCATCCTGACGCTGGTCTGGAGGACTGTTGCGCGCATCCCAGAGGGTTTCGAGGCGCTGGCGATTCTTCTCACGCTCCTCGGGCTCCAGGTTCGTTGGGGCAGAAATTGCGACCGCTATATATGGCCGCCCGTTGGTGCTGGTACCAAGCCGTTCAACACTGACACGTTCCGAGACTTCGTCGAGCCTGTCGAAGTACTTCACCATCTGTTCCCAGGTGGGGAGCCTGCCCTCTTCACCGGGGGTGAACCCGAGGACTTCTGTGGGCGATGGGACTGTTGCGACGACTGTTCGCAATTGCGGGGCACGCTTGCGGAGCGAGGTGCTCTCCAGGATGCTGCGGGCTTCGTCCAGCCATGTTTCATCAAACATCAGCACGCCCGAAGCACTGACCCTGGTGGGTTCAGGTAACAGGCCTTCTGCCATTCGGGCTTTTACAAGATATAAGGTTAGGCCGAGTTCACGAGCGACTTGCGCAGTCGAGTAGTATCCAGCCATTTCTCGCTTGGTTGCGCGCGGCATGATGCAATTCCCCCACTTGCTTTACATACCAGCGTGAATCAGAGATGTGAAACACGGGTAAACAGTTCAGTTTCCTGAAGCATAATGGCACAGTTCAGCAATAAAAAATAGTCCCAAACTGGTACTTTTAGGGATTCAAACTATTCAGCACGGTCAAGGTCTCGAGGGCCAAAGGCGTTGGGCAGCAACGCAGAAAGCGTAGTTTCCTGCCAGGATTCACCTTCATCCAGCAGTACCAGCATCTCACCCTCCACTGGCTTGAATTCATTAAGCACCTGGCGGCAGGCTCCACATGGCGTGGTTGCAGGGGCTTTCGGCGCACTTACGGCAACTGCAAGGACGGTTCGATGCCCTTCCGAAGCTGCTTTGACCACGGCCGTTCGCTCGCCACAAATAGTGAGTGGATAGCTGGCGTTCTCTATATTCACGCCACCGATTATGGTGCCATCGTCTACCAGGAGCGCCGCTCCTACCGGGAAATTCGAATACGGCACATATGCGCGAGTTGCGAAATCTCGCGCTGTTTCCAATAGTCTGATTTTGGTGTCGTTCGTAATTTCCACGTTTAGTTCTCCATAGTTAACACGGCAGGGCACTGCCGAAAACTGGTATGCTCACGCTATAAACGCATGTCTCGAACCGCAGCACTGAGGTGCAGGATACCTTCCCTATGACCGATACCCCCGCAAGTTCTGACAACCTTATGATGGCCACCGCCCAGTTCCTGATTCAGGCACTGGAGCTGGATGAAGCCCCTGAAGCGATCGCGAACGATCTCTCGCCGATGAAGCGGGATTCGAATGCAGCCATAAGTTCCATTCAACTCGATACAAGCATCGGGCTGGCAGGATTTCTTGTCTACACCTACATCCTGAATCGTACCAATGGTGATGGAAAAACGGGACAAGAACTCTTCGATTCTGGCATGGAGACCCTGCAGCTTGCCGCGAGTCGGAATACCCCTGGACCACGACCAGTAGCGCATGCCAATACCGACGAGTACGGCTTCATTTTGGGTACCGCTCCCGGTACATGGCGGGCACTGATGGGCCACACCACCACAGATACAATTGAGGCGCAGCCTGGTGAGGGACTCACTGTCGAGAACACGGAGACGATCCGTGCAGATGCAGCCAGCGAACTTTTTGACCTGCTGCAGAAGGCAAACACGCAGGCTCAAACATGGCTGAACGCCCTACAAACGGCATCGCGACAGGCGCAGGAGAACCCGGATGAAGGCGTGATTGCTTTCACCGAACCCGAAACCGAGCTCGCATTGTTCCTGCTGGATGATGATTCTGTGGGTGCGCTTCTGCGCACGATGAATATGCTGGTGGCCACTGCGCAGGACCAGGCGAACCAGGCGATGGGTGGGGATATGAACATGGATCCCACGAATGATTCAACCTGGCCAACCGAGTAGTGCTCGCTAAAGCCCGTGTTGCTCGGCAATGCGCCTGAGTGCAAGAATGAGATCGTCCTCGTTATAGACGACGCCAAGCGAGCGCTGCATTCCTCCCACGACAAATGGGTTCACATAGAACGCCTGATTCTCGACGCCACTGCGAGCCGGATCAGGCGTTTGGTGTAGGCGGATATCTGTCGCCAAGCCTAAAACACCAAGGTACCTGTGGGGATCAACATGCCTGCTGAGGGCATCCATGTAGCCGGCCTCCCAGTTGGTTCCTGAATCTTCGCTTACCTGACAAATGTAAACGTGGCTTTGCTCCAGCGCTTCGATATCTGCGTCGTAGATTTTCCGGGCGGTTATATCATTGCGAGACTTGTCATTGATCGGTTCACTTTCGTTCGGGCAATA